>JAGNNG010000471.1 GCA_017990795.1 Deltaproteobacteria bacterium | reverse complement strand
CTGTACCAGAAGCGCGCTTCCGACGGAGCAGGCGGCGTAGCGTTCCCTGGATGACCAAAACGGCAGCGCAATCGCCGACCTAGCCAGGGAACGCAAGCACGCTACTTTTTGTTGCGCAGGACCTAGCGCAGCGACATCAAATGCCCAAAGTAAGAATTGTGCGCACGGGCCGACTCTAGTCTTGCCTAGAGCCTGCGGACCGCTAAGCTAAAAAGAAGCTTTCACTTTGGGGGAATTGAATGCTGAGCTTTTATTCGGCTAGTAGCAGCGCCGTGAACTCGCGTCGCGCCATGGCAGAGTGTCTGGAAGTCGCGCTTGAGTCCACCGGTGGCACCGACTGCGACGTCCTGGTCTTTCACACCACAGTCGGGCACCAGTTTGCAGAGCTGCTGGCCGAGGCCAAGCGCCTGGCACCATCAGCGACGGTCCTAGGCTGCACCTGTCACGGCGTGGTCGGTCGCGAAGGGGCCAACGAGAGCATGAAGGGCCTGGCCGTGATGGCCATCAAAGGCCCGCGCAGCGAGTGGGCGGTGGCGCACGTCGACAACATTCGCGGCAACAGCTCGCTGCAGCAAGCCGTCGCACTTGGGCAGGAGCTAAAGCATCAGAGCCCCAACCTCAACATGGTCTGTCTGCTGGCCTCCGGCATCGACATTGCCGCCGACCGCGCCGTCGAGGGCCTAGAGTCCGTACTCGGTAGCGACGTCCGCATCTTTGGCGGGACCTCGTCTGACAACATGCGCGCGATCCGCACGTTCCAGTTTTACAACGACCAGATCCTGGAGCGCGGCGCACTCGCCCTCGGCTTTGCCGACCCGACGCTGGACATCCAGATGGGCGTACACCATGGCAGCGTGCCCGTCGGCACTCCGTTTACCGTGACCCGCGCCACTGGCAACCAGGTCTTCGAGCTGGATGGCAAGCCCGCCTGGCACGTGCTGATGGACCAGCTGGGCAAGCCGCGCGACTCACACCCTGGGCCCATGATTCCCATCGCGGGCCTGGGCGTGGAAGTCCCGGCAGAGCTGCAGGCGGACAACGACAACCCCCACATCCTGCGCGTCATCGTCAAGACCGAGCCCGACGGCAGCTTCTACATTCCGGTCGACATCCAGGCCGGAACCAAGGTGTGGCTGATGGAGCGCGACGAGAAGCTCATCTTCGACGGCCTGGAGCGCATGATGCAGCGACTGCAGAGCAAGCTCGTAGGGCAGGAGCTGGTCGCGGTCTTTCACACCGACTGCGCGGCGCGAGGACGCGCGATGTTTGCGCGCATCTTGAAAGAAGAAATCGTCGGACGCATGCAGCAGCCGCTGTGCGGCGAAAAGGCCGTGCCGTGGCTGGGCATGTACGGCTTTGGTGAGTTTACGCAGCTGGCAGGCCGCAACTTCTTCCACAACTACACCACGTCGATCTACTGCCTAACCCGTCGCAGCGCTGGATAGTCAAGCGGAGAACCCAAGGCCGCCATGTCATCCCAGCAGCCGAGCTACCAAGAGCTCCTTGAGACTTGCGAGGAGCTCCGCAAGACCGCTGCCCGCGCCATCGGCATCAAGCAGGAGCTCATCGAGACGAAAGAGGCGCTGGATAGCGAGCTGGGACGCTATCGCCAGCTGCAGCGCTACGTCGAGCGCGCGCTGCCGCTAGATACACTCTCTGACTTTTCTACGCTGACGGCAGAGACGCTGGTGGAGTTTTACGACCTGGAAGCGGCGCTGCTGGTGCTGCACGAGAGTGGCCCGGGAGACGGGAGCATCCAAGCGCGGGTGCTGGGGTCGTGCGGGATCACCAGCTGCCCCGATACCCTGCCGCTGCCGCCCGAGTGGCTTGCTGCGACCCGCGCAACCCTGTTTCAAAGCGGGAGCAGTGTGGTCACAGCCTGGGCGAGTCTTGCTGCGCGCGACGTGCTGATGCTGCCGCTGCAAGACCACAAAGGCAGAGTCCAAGGAGCGCTGGTCGCGCTGCGCACCGAGTCAGGCGCGGACTTTTACCCCGAGCTGCCAGCAGCGGGCCAGTCCTCCATCGGCGTGCTTGCCCAGCAGGCCAGCGCACTGCTACGCAACCTGCAAGCCACTCAGGTCATTCGCCAGCAGCTGCTCGAGCTACGCGAAGCGCTGCGGGTAAATGAGTACGAGTCTGCCCGCCGCATCGCAGAAGAACAGCAGCGACTGCGGCAAGACGCGGTCATCGCGGCACAGCGTCAGACGCTGCGCCAGCTGGGCACGCCGATGATCCCGATCCGCAGTGGCGTCCTGGTGATCCCGGTCATCGGCGAGGTGGACCACGAGCGCGCCCACCTGCTGCTAGAGACCGTCCTTACCGGGGTGGCCGAGCGTCGCGCCAAGCTGCTGATTGTGGATGTAACGGGCCTACCGTCGGTCGATGGGGAAGTCGCCAGCCTGCTCTTGCGCATGACCCACGCCGTAAAGCTCCTGGGGGCCGAGGTGCTGCTCAGTGGCATCCGCGCCGAGGTTGCGCAGCGACTGATCCAGCTGGACGTGAACCTCAGCAGCATCAAGACCACTGCGAGCTTGCAGAGCGCCATCGCAAGCTCGTTTGCAACCAAGTAAGCACGACCGCCAGAGCCGGTCTGGGCTGAACTAGGACGGCGAGCGACGCGCCGGTCCCGTCACCGCTGGAGCAGCTGGGTGCACCGACAGCAGCGAGGTCAGCGCCTTGTCGGCCTGGGTCTGGGCCAAGATCGTCGGGTCGGCATAGTGACGCGCCGTGGTCGCAAAGCTGGCATGCCCAAGCGCCCCGGCCACCACCTCGGAAGTCGC
>JAGNNG010000470.1 GCA_017990795.1 Deltaproteobacteria bacterium | reverse complement strand
TGGCGGACTCGATGGTGGCGTGCCCGGTCATGAGGATGGTCTGCAGCTGTGGATTTAACCGCTGGCCTTCGAGCAGCAGCGAGGTGCCCTGGTCATCCGGAAGCCGCAGGTCCGTCAGTAGCAGCTCGATATTTGCCAGCTGCGGTCGCGCTGCCGCCGCCGAGCCCGCTTCCAGCACGCGATGTCCCGCCCGCCGCAGCGATAGCGCCAGCGACAGTCTTAGCTCGTCGTCATCTTCTACGATCAGGATTCGCAGCATTGTTTACTAGTTCCCCTTAGGCGCTTGCGAGAGCGGCAAAACAAGCACAAAGCGCGCGCCGCGCCCGTCGGTAAAGCGGTTCTCGCCGGTCAGACTTCCCCCCAGCGCCTCGGCAATGCGTCGGGAGATGGCCAGTCCAAGGCCGGTACCGGTGGTCTTGGTGGTAAAAAACGGCTGGAACAGCTGCTCGGGACTGTCACCAAGCCCGGGGCCATCATCTTCCACCAGAAGCAAGAGCCGGTCTTGCTCCCCTCGGACCACGATGCTCACGTGCCCGCCGGTCGGCACAGCTTCGCGCGCGTTTTCGATCAGGTTTAACAGCAGCTCTTGTAGATCATCGATGGGCGCGTGGACGCGCAGCGGCGTGCTTGGCAGGAGCACCGTGAGCACCACTCCTTTGGCGCGAAACGCCTCGGCAAACAGCTCCACCACCGACTGCACCACGGTGGCGATGCTGGGATTGTCGTCGCCCAGCTCGCGCTGACGCACAAAGCCCAGCAGCACGCGGACGATGCGCGCGATTCGATCTACTTGTCTGTCGATCACCGCTAAGCTGGGCTCTGCCGCGGTGCCGGTTTCGGGATCGTCGCGCAGCAGCGACAGGCGTGCCTTGATGGCGGCCAGCGGCGTATTGACCTGATGTGCAACAACGCCCGAGAGCCGTCCCAGCGCGGCTTGGCGCTGCGCTACTGCGAGCGTCTCGGCGGCCCGATTGCGCTCTTCCTCGCGACTGAGCAGCTGCGCGTAGGTCTGCTTTAGCTCGCTGGTGCGCTCGGTAACCAGCTCCTCCAGGTGCTCGCTGTAGCGCGCTAGCTCGGTGGTGCGCTGCGTGACCAATAGCTCCAGCTGGTCTCGCTGTCTGGCCAGCCCGCGGGCACGTAGCAGCGGGACGGCAACCGCAGCGGCTAGCACCAGGCCTCCCACCAAAAGTCGAAACCACCACTGCTGCCAAAAAGCCGGCTGCACCCGAATTAGACCCGAGGTCACCTCTGCATCCCAAGCGCCGCCGTGACGAGCCTGCAGCCGTATCCGGTAGCTGCCCGCAGGTAGCTTTTGAAACGTCGCTGCGCGTCCCACACTGGGCACAGACCAGCGCTCGCTCAAGCCATCCAGTCGGTAGCGAAACTCGATCATCTCCGGGGCTGGGAAGGCCGTGGCATCAAAGTCGACCGCGATAAAGTTTTGCTCGTGCGAAAGCTCCAGCGGATGGTCGGCGTCGGGTATCGGCAATAGCTTTTCGCCCACGTGCAGGCGACGCAGGTGGATGCGTGCCGGGCTGGGTCCTTGCGCGCGCTTGGGATCGAAGCGAAAGATTCCGTCCGTGGTGCCAAAAAGCAGAGTGCCGTCGGGCTGCCAGAGCTCACCTCCGGCGTCGGCAGTGCTTCGTGGATAGCCCTCTGCTGGGGACACCACGCTAAGTACTTCAACTTGGCCCGCTGACCCCGCGCGCAGTCGATACAGGCCATCTTGGGATGCTGCAAAGATCTCTCCTTGGGGCGAAATCGTCAGCCACGCGGACTGCAGTCGTAGTACTGCCCACCGTGGCTGGGAATCGGTCAGCTCGACGAAACCGACCGCCTCATCGCTGCGGAACCACAGCCGCTGCGGCTCCTCCATCCTTAGCTGGACGATGCGGTCGGTGCCGCTTAATCCTGCTGCTGCTACGCGCTGAAACTGCTGTCCATCAAAGCGATAAAGGGCGCTGGTAGCTCCAAGCCACAGCACTCCGCTTCGGTCTTTTACGCTGGACCAAAGCGAGGCCGGAGTGGGCTGCGCCGCGTCGGGAAAGCGCTCTGAAGACCACATCGCGCCACTTTGAGATCCCGGTGCTAAGTCGCGGGGGCTTCGGCGGTAGTGGACTAGACCTTGCTCTTTGTTGACCATCCACATGCTGCCATCGGGGTCGGCGAGCACTCCGCGCACCGGCCACGGTTGACGCTGCGGGTCTAGGAGTGTGACCGCGTGACCGTCCCAATGCGCTGCCCCAACCGCGGTTCCAAGCCACATGCCAGATGGAGTGGCCAGCATATGACGCACGACATCGCTGGGCAGACCCTTGGAGTACGTCAGCGCGGGGAATGCAGGCGTGCGACCGGGCAGCACGGTCGCGTGGTTTTGCAGTCGCAACACGCCAGCACCGACCGTTCCCACCCACAGCTCATTGCTGGGTGTACGCAACAGCGCGCTTGGCACCGCGTCGGTCAGCGACCCGATGGAGATCACCGGATCAAAAGGCCCGTGCTCTCGCAGCAAAAGGCCCTGCTCTTGGGTACCAATCCACAGACCGCCGCCGCGACTTTGCGCGAGCGACCACACATTTGATGACGGCAGACCTTGGCCAAGGCCCACCTGCCCGAGCTTGGCCCCATCCCACGACAGCACGCCTGCGCCCAGCGTCGCCATCCGCAGGTGTTGGTGGCGGTCCAGCAGCAGGTCGAGCACATACAGGTGCCGCGCACCCACGCCCAGATCCAGCGGCGTGAAGCGCTTGCCATCGAAGCTGGATACGCCCCAATCGGTAGCGACCCACAAGG
>JAGNNG010000469.1 GCA_017990795.1 Deltaproteobacteria bacterium | reverse complement strand
GGACGACGCTACATCGACACCGTGGCCGGGCTGCCCTGCGACCCCAGCGACCCGCGCACCTACCCAAGCTGCAGCCAGGTCGAGACCTTCCCCGAGAGCACTCCGCAAAACGGCGAGCCCGGCGCTGGCTACACGACCACGGCGCAGGCGATGAACCTGGGGCTGTTTCTGCAGGACCGCTTTACGCTGCTGCGCTGGCTGACGCTGGTGCCCGGCATGCGCATCGACACCGGCTTTCTGTACAACACCGAGGGTGTGAAGCTGCAGACGCTGATCGGGTTTGGGCCGCGCATGTCGCTGATTTACGACCTGTTTCATGACCGCACGACGCTGCTGAAGTTTCACTACGGGCGGCACAACGATGTCGGCAATGCGGGCATCGCGGACCAGGGCAATCCTAGCCAGACCTCGATTGTGTCGCGGTGGAATGCCTCGACGCAGAGCTTTGAGGAAGCGCGGCGCTCGGGCGGAGCAGGCACGCAGACCTTTGCCAAAGAGCTAAACCTGACGCCGCCCAAGGTCGATGAGGTGTCGCTGGGCCTGCACCGCGAGGTCGTCGAGCAGACGGTCATCGGCGTGGACTACACCTACCGCAGCTACGGCAACCTGTGGACGAACCAAGAGACGAACCAGATCTGGGACCCTGCTGGCACCCGCGTCGTCGGCTTTGCGAATGGCGTGCGGCAGCGCCTGCTGGAGGCCGACACCACCGAGGCTGCGCAGCGCATCTATCACGGCCTGGACCTGTGGGTACGCGGCAACCCCGGCAAGTTTGACATCACGGCTTCGTATACCTTTGCGCTGCTGACCGGCACCGTGAACGACTTCTTCGAGTCTGGCGGCTACCGCTCAAACCCACGCCTAGACCCGCTGTACTTTGGCGCGATTCCGGGGGCGTATAAGCACTACTTAAAGGGCCTTATCAACTACGGCTTTGACTTCGGCCTGACGGTGGGTGGGCGACTGCAGTACTTCTCGGGCTCGCCGCAGTGGAAGGTGTTCCGCAGCCCCGAAGACCAGAGCTTCAGCCTGTATCGCTCGCCGCGCGGCTCGTCCACCGGCACACGCAACAACGATCCAACGACGTGGGCCGACTTCAAGCTGCCAGACACCTTCACGCTGGACCTGCAGATGGCCTACAGCCTAGAGAAGCTGACCGGCCAGCGCATCGACGTAATCGCGATGGTGTTTAACCTGCTAAACATCGCCCAGCCGGTCACCATCGACAACCGCGACGGCGGTACCTTTGGCGTCGTCACCCGCCGCGCCGACAACATCTTCGCCGAGTTCGTCATTCGCTACCGCTACTAGCTGCTGCCCCTGCCCTGCCTGCAGCGGCTGCCGACTCTGTAGCAGCCGCCGTCTTCTTCCCTCTGCAAAAACTAGCTGTTAGCGCCCCCGGTTCCACCACGCGGTGAAGCCTTGGAAGTGCAGCTGCGTCAGCGAAGTGCCTTCGGGCAGACCGCGCAGCTGCAGCTGATTGAGTCGGGCCCGGCTGTAGGTCACGGCCTGCGGCACCTGCAGCACCAGCAGACCTGCGCCCTGCCGCTCGAGCGGAATGGGGGTGCCGTTCCAGGTCGCGGTGATTGGGGTAGTCGAAGCCGGCAGCTCGCCGGAGACGATGATGCGCAGCGGCTCTCGCGCCGACAGCGGAATCACCAAGCGCACCGAGGAGCCTACCGCCACGTGCTTGGGCGGCGCGGGCAGCTCGGGACGCTGGCCCTCGACCAAGTACCAGGGCGTCTCGGTCAGCAAGATGCTCTCTTTGAGCATCAGCGCGTGGACCTTCCAGTCGCGCTCTAGCAGGTAGTTGCCGATTAGGCCCTCGAAGTTGCGCGCGGGCATGCGGTACCACAGCGCGTACAGCCAGCCGACCGGCTGCACAAACGGATAACCGACGGTGTCCAGCGCTCGACCTAGCCACGCCGGACCCTGCGCCCAAGCCACCCACACCGAGGCCGGAGCCGCCAGCGAGCTGGTGTTTTTGATGTGCCGCGTACGCACGAGCTCCATCAGCAGGCCATTCCACAGCGTCAGCAACACCACCGAGCCCACAACCAAAGACGGCAGGCGCGTAGGCAGCCAAGCGGTCGCACGCTGCGCGTAGCTGCGTAGGGTTACGTACAGCCCACCGACGCCCAGCGCCACGATCGGTACGGCGTCGGTATAGCGACGTGGGCCGTAGCTCCAGCTGGCGTGGTAGTCCCAGACCGAGGCGTTGAGCCACAGCTCCAGCGCAAACACCAAGCCGAGTCGCCACACCAAGCCGCCCAGCGGTCGCCGCGCCAACAGCAGGCCCGGCACCACCAAGTACAGCACCGGCACCCACGGAAACAGCCCCGCGCGCATCGAGAACAGAGACTCCAGCAGGGCCGGATTCCACCACAGGAAGTGGCCCTCGGGCTGACCCAGGCGCAGCTCACCGTAGACGCGATACCACACCAGCAGCTGCGGCAGATAAACCAGCCCCGCGCAGGCCAAAAACAGCAGGCCCTGACCGATGACCAGCAGCGCCCGCCGCGCCTGCCGCTGCCGCAGCGCCTGTAGCAGCAGCGCCAACGCATCGAGGCCCGGCAGCAAGAACCACAGCCCCTCTTGCGGGCGCATCAGCAGCGCTACGCCCCCGATTAGACCCAGCTTGGCCCAGCGCCAGGTGGTCATGCTCTGACGGTAGTAATCCCAGCGCTCTAGCAGCCACGCGATGGCCAAGAACGAGGCCGCGTGACCGTAAGTCGGCTGCGTCACCGCGTACCAGCACAGCGGGGTGGCCAGCGCCATCGCCACCACCCCCAGC
>JAGNNG010000468.1 GCA_017990795.1 Deltaproteobacteria bacterium | reverse complement strand
GCATCAAGATGAGTTCAACCGCCCGCCGGAGGTTCGCGCCAGCTTGATTCTGGTGCCGGATCTGGCGACGGCAAACAAGGTGCTGGCTGATCCACGAAGCAAAGGCATCGAAAACGCTGGTTTCCGCGATCTAGTAGGCCAGTACAGCATCGATGCCGAGACCAAAGAGCGCGGCGGGGACCTGCGCTTTTTCGAGGACCACAACCGCGAACTGCCACCTGAGATCGTGGAAGCCGCGTTCAAGCTGGTCAACATCGGCGATGTCAGCGGGCCCGTGAAGACTTCTCGCGGCTATGCGGTGCTCAAGCTCACGGGGCAGCGACGGGCACTGATTCGGGCATTGTCCGAGGTGGACGGCCAGATTCGTGCCAAGCTGTTTCGCGAGCGCCGTCAGCGCCTGATGGACGACTACGAGCAGTCCCTGCGCAAAAAGGCCCATGTCACCATCCACGAGCCCAGGCTTCAGGAAGTGCATTTAGACCTGTCAGGCAGCGTCGGTGCGCCAGATGAGCTGCGACCCCAAAAAGGCAGCGGCCAGTATCATCCACCAGGGCAAGATGTGCCGCAGGCAAGCCCGGCTCGACCCGGCGTACCACCAGCGCCGGTTCCCCCAGGCGGTGCTGCCACTCCGACTGCTAGCCCGGCTGCGCCAGTAAAACCCTAAGAGTGATCTGGACTTAGACGCAGTTAGCGTCGATAAGTAGTGTGCTGTGAAGGACTGCATAAATCCATGAACCATCGCCCGCTGTTTCGCCGCTTGCTGCTCTCGGTACCGCTGACTCTCTGTGCGGCGGCAGGACCTGCGCTGTTTGAGGCTGCGCTGCCTACTTCTTGGCAGACTCACCTTGCCTGCGCGGGGACGCTGCTGGACCGGGTTGCTGCCGTGGTCGGTGACGACATCATCCTGGAATCTGAAGTCAATCAGGCGGCCATCCTGACGCTGAAGCAAGAGCTAGGCGACACCGAGCTTGAGTCGGCAGAGGGTCAGCGCAAGCTGGAAGCGCATCGGCGCAAGACGCTGGAGACGCTGGTCGAAAAGCAGCTGGTGGCGCAGCAGGCTCGCGAGATGAAAATCTACGTCGCTGAAGATGAGATGCGCCGCGCACTCGACGACGTGAAAAAGAGTAACAACCTCAGCGATTTTCAGTTTGCAGAGGCGCTCAAGCAGCAGGGTTTCTCGATGGAGAGCTATCGGAAGACGCTGCGTCAGCAGCTGCTGGAGCTCAAGGTCATCAATCAGGCGGTGCGCAGCCGAATCTCGATTGGCGACGACGAGGTGCGAGCGCTGTATGCACAGTCAGTCCGGCAAGCAACGGGAGACCAGCTGCAGGTGCGTCTGCTGCAGCTCCTCATTGCGGTGCCAAAGGGCGCCCCCGAGGCAGTGGTCGAGCAGAAGCGTATGCAGGCGGGCAAACTACTTGAGCAGCTGCGCAGCGGCCAAGACTTTGCGACCCTCGCGAAGCAGTTTGGCGAAGACAGCGCGAGCAAAGCAGGCGGCGACTCAGGCTGGCTGTCTCGCGGCGATCTCCCCGAAGAGCTGCGCGATCCCGTAGCCAGCATGGATCCAAACGATCTGCGTGGCCCGATTCGTACCGAGCGAGGCTTTCACCTGCTGCAGCTGGTCGAGAAAAAGACCGCTGAGGTGCGCTCGTTTGAAGAGTCCAAGGAAAACCTGCGGCGACAGCTGTACGACCAGCAGGTCGAAAAGGGCATCGTCAGCTGGACCAAAGAGCTGCGCCGTAAGGCCCATATCGACGTGCGTCTGTAATCAACGACGGCGTCGCGAAATGCCAGCACCGGTAGCCGCCCCTTCGGGTAAAATTTGGGCATGCTTGAGTGGCTGTTTGTTCCGTCGGAAAATGCCCAAGATGTAGCGAAGCGACTGGGGCGCGTGTGGCGAGGCAGCGCAACCATCACGCAGCTTCGACTCACTCCCAAGGCCCGCCCGTGCCTCGTGATCGAGCCTGAGACCCTAAGCGCTCTTACCAAGCCGCGCTGGCCTGATGTGCTGACCGACTGGGTGGATATCTATGAGGAGCCGCTGTTTCCCTCCCCTCGGCTGCCGGTGGCCGGAGAGCTGCTGTCCGAGTCGGGCGGTGAAGTACTGGCGGTGTTTGCCGACCTCGGTGACCCTGCAGGAGCGCGAGGCGGAGCCGCGTGGTATCAAAAAGGCGGCCTAATCGAGCTAGAGCAGGTCGGTCGAGCAGCGGTGGCCTGGCAAAAAGGACAGCCTCTGTCTCGTCCTAAGGTCAGCGATGCACGAGCGCAGCTAGCAGCGATGGGGCGTTCGTTCGCCGAGACAGCGCGCGATGTTGGTCTTTATGACCGAGTAGAAGCTGGCCGCGCAGTGACTGCGGAGGCGGTGCTTCTACGTGCCATCTTGCGTATGGTCGATGCAGACCCCCCAGCGATAAACGAGCTGGCAGAGCTACTGCGACAGAGCCCGCACGCCCGCATGACACTGTAGCCGAGCAGCCAAGCACCGTCGAAACAGCGCTACACGGCGTCAGGCAAAAGCGACAAGCTGGGAGCGGAACAACACCGCCCCCAAGGTCCTACATATCGACTGCCGACATATCAGCTGGCTTGGTACTCATGTCTGCAGCTGGAGTAACCGTGACGGTAGTGCTCTTGCAGAAGCCACCAGCCGCGCGAGTGTTGCCGGCTAGTTCGCAGTAAAGTCCCGCTTCGCAGTCATCGTCGATTTGGCAGCGGTCGCCCTCGGTCTGCTTGCAGCCTGCAAGCCCGGCCAAAAGCCCGCAGGTCAGGGCCACGCTGAGGAGCGTCTTTAAGGTCC
>JAGNNG010000467.1 GCA_017990795.1 Deltaproteobacteria bacterium | reverse complement strand
ACTTTTCTGGAGCGCGGCACCCCGGCCTACGGAATCAGTCCATCTGATGCCGTCGTCGTCGGAGATCCGCGCCTTGGTGCCTGGGTTCGGCTGTTTGGACAGCCCTATCGCAGCGCAGTCTCCCTTAGCTTGGGAGCCCAGGTCTGGATTCCGTTACGCGGCTTGGGAGTAGGCTCCGCAGTCTCTTCCCTATCTAGCGAACAGAGCGTGCGGGTACTTCCCAAGATTGCGCTGGGAGGACTCTCAAATCACGTCCTGTGGTCCTTCACTGCTGGCTTCCTATATCGTCCTGCTGCGCGTTTAGGAACCAGTGCCGCACTGGATGATGCGGGTAGCTCTGCAGGCTCAGAAGTACAGCTTGGGGCCGCGCTTGCATACGCCAATACCGATGCTCGGTTTTCGATTGGTCCCGAGGCTCAGATCAGCAGCGTGGTGTTAGGGTCCGCGCAGGTAAAGCCATTTACGCGCGACTTTACCAGCTTAGAAGTGCTGCTTGGTCTGCACTACAACATCGCGCGCCTTGTCAACGTAGGCGTCGCGGGTGGTATCGGTGTGCTGCGGACTCCAGGAACGCCGGATGGTCGCGTGCTGTTGCGCATTGCCTATGCACCCTGGGCCAAGGAAAAAGCGTCACCAGTGGTTACAGAGCCGCTGCATCAGCCGCCCAAAGATCCGGGACCAGAGCAAGACCGCGACGGCGACGGCGTGATTGATCGCAGCGATATCTGTCCGGACACTCCCGCTGGTAAGCGCCCCGACAGCGCGCGACCTGGCTGCCCCATGGGCGACCGCGATAACGACGAAGTCCTAGATGGGGACGACCTGTGCCCTGAGGTGGCAAAGGGAGCGACTCCCGACCCGAACAAGCTGGGCTGCCCGCTGGCCGATAAGGACTTGGATGGCGTGACCGATGCGCAAGACCAGTGTCCTGAAGTTCCGCAAGGGACTCGGCCAGATCCTGCCAAGCCAGGATGTCCCGTCGGAGATCGTGACAAAGACCTGATTTTGGACCCCGATGATGCTTGTCCGGATCAGCCGGGACAGAGCAATCCAGACCCCGCCCGCAATGGCTGCCCGAGCTTGGTGGTGATTACCAATGGTCGACTTCAGATCTTGCAGCCGGTGTTTTTTGCGACCAACAAAGATGTGATCTTGGCGCGCAGCTTCCCGGTGCTGCAGTCGGTAGCGGATGTGCTGAAGCTCTCGCCAGAGTTTAAAAAGATTGTCATCGAAGGTCACACCGACAACCGTGGCCAGGTCGATTACAACACCGAGCTGTCGGCGCGACGCGCGCAGAGCGTCCTTGCTTGGCTGGTGGCGCATGGCGTTGCGGAGTCCCGACTGGCGGCACAAGGCTATGGGCCGACCCGACCGCTGGTGAGCAATGACACCGCGAAGGGTCGTCGCAAAAACCGCCGGGTGGAGTTCCTGATTACGGACCCACCGCAGGCTCGGGCGACTCAGGTGGATCCGGGCCGCGCGGGGGCTGCGACCGAGTTTGCGGCACCCGGCGAGGACGGAACCAGCAAACCGGTTCGCAAGCAGAAGAAGCGCAAGCGCTAACCGCGCCAAGCTCAGTTTACGCGGAGGACCTTATGTCAAACTTATCAATGCTTTCTGTTCGCACGTGGCTGGGGCTCGCACTGGTGACCGCCTCAGTCGCTGTTGGTTTTGCTCCGAAGCCTGCTGCTGCAGCGCCCGTGCTGCGCTTTAGTGCCGATGAGCGCGGTGACCTAGTCGTCTTTGGCAACACGCTGGCTCATGACTGTCGCGCGGGCATTCCTACGCCGGTGGTGGGCGCGGTCGGTACCTGCGGCATGAATACCGCCGACTCAGCAGCGGATGTGTTCTGGCGAGCGGACGATCCGCTGGCAGGCCAAGCGCGCGCCGACAACACTGTGCTGGTCACGCAGGCGCGCAGCTCGGCGCAGTTGCAGCTACCAGCGGGCGCGTCGGTGGTCTACGCGCGACTTTACTGGCAAGGCCAGCGCGCGACTGCAGTGCCATCGATTGTGATGGATCGACCCGGCGTGTTTCAGCAGACGGTCAATGCCGATGCCATGCGCGGCACTTTTACGCAGCCAAATGGCAACGGGCGCACCGTCTTTAGCTCGACCGCGGATGTGAGCGCGCTGCTGCAGCGTCACGGCGCTGGCTCCTATCGTCTGAACATGGTGACGCAGGACAACATCGTAAACCTCAACGATGCGGCGACGTTTGCCAACTGGTACGTGGTGGTGTTCTATCGCCAAAATCAGCAGCCGCCCCGCAGCCTGTCGCTGCTGGATGGCTTTGATACCGTTGGGGCCGCGACCAGCCAGACCGCAGTCTTGCGCAACTTCTTGGTTCCGGCGGGCGGCTTTGACGCCAAGCTCGCAGCCATCGCCCACGATGGAGACTTTGACACCGTCGGCGATGCCTTGTCGCTAAATGGCATGGCGCTGACCGATGCCCAAAATCCCGCGAATAACTTTTTCAACGCCACGCACAGCTATCTGGGCGCAGCCGTGACCACGGCGGGCGACCTGCCGCAGTACGACGGCAAAGCCGGCAGTCTGAACGGCCTGGATCTGGACGTGGTGGACATCGCGCCACGCCTCAAGTCTGGGGACAACCAAGCCACGGTGCTCGCCAGTACCAGCGGGGATGGCTACTTCCTCAGCTCGGTGGTGGGCTCGGTCTCTACGTTTAAGCCGATCTTTTCGGACACCAGCAAGACCTGGAAAAATCTCACCCGCGCCGATGGCAGCGTTCGGCCCGGCGATACCATCGAGTACACCGTTGTCACGCACAACACCGGCAT
>JAGNNG010000029.1 GCA_017990795.1 Deltaproteobacteria bacterium | reverse complement strand
AAGCCGATGGCCGTCAGGAAAAAGAAGACGAGGTAAAAGTCCTGCGCGTTAAACGTGCGCCCGAATAGGTAGAAGTGGCGGGCCGCGATGTCGATAAACACCGCCGGTCGCCCGCCAATCTTGACCCAGGGCAGGGCGACGTAGATGGCGATAAGTACCGAGAACACCCAAGGCTTGAGGCGGCTCCAGCGTCCGTGGACATCTGCGGGATAGATGTACTGGCGGGAGCCGCGCTCTCCAAGAACGTAGAGGCGGTCGAGGTTTGGGCCGCTCTTGTGCTGCGTGGTCATCGGTTTGCTTTCACGGAGCTGGCTTGCCATCCGCTGTGATGCCCTGCGGCGCTTTGCCGGGCAGGTTTTTGTTGCGCTGGGTCAGCACGTACACCGTCGCGTCGCGCACTTTGTTGATACCGAGCAGCGGCTTCCACGCTGGCATGCCTTTGTCCAGCACGCCGGCACCCACGGTCTTGTAGATGTCCATGGGCTTGTCGCCATGAATCCAGTACGCATCCGTCAGGTTTGGACCCACGACGCCTTGGCCTTTGTCGCCGTGGCAGGACAAGCAGTTTTGCTTGAACACGGCCTCACCACGCTCCACCGCTTGCGCGTCGCTCACGAGGCTGAGCAGCAGCTTCTCGTTTACTCCTTTGCCTTCGGCTTCAAGCTGCGCCAAGCGGGCCGCTTCCTCGGTCTCGATGCGCTGTAGCTCTGCGTCTAGCTCTGCCCGGGGCAGGCGACCGCTGGTGAGGACGTGAAAGTGCAGCCAGTAGCCAAAGCCAAACACGATCGCGCCGTAGAAGGTGATGAGCCACCAGCGCGGCAGGGGATTATCAAACTCTCGGATACCGTCGTAGTCATGTCCGGTATCTACGTCAGCTTCTGGTTTGTGCTCAGACATGGTCTACCTCGGCGGCCTCTTTTTTTAGGTCCAGCGGCAAGCTGGCCAGCTCTTGGAACTCGGGGCTGCGGCTCTTGCGCATCGTCCACGCCACCAATACCGAGAATGTGCCGATGAACAGCAGCATCGCCAGGATGGGCAGCAGCAGGACGCCATGGCCGGAAAAAAACTCGTGGTACATCGTCAGCATCCTTTTTATTTGCGCGCCTGGCCCGCAGGCACAGGCTGAGCCGGATGTTTGCCAAGGCGCTGCACGTAGCTGATCAGCGCGACCATTTCACTGTCCCAAGGGACTTCGATGCCTTGGCCGGCAAGCTCCTTGGTGATGGCGCGGGCACTGGCTTCAAGCTCACGATTTCCGTCGGTGATGTCCTGGGCAGAGTAGGGCACGCCCAGGGTTTTCAGAGCCGCGAGCTTGAGCGCCGTATCACCTAGATCCAGCTTGCGGCCACTGAGCCATCCATACGCGGGCATGTTCGAGCCCTGCGACTGAGTGCGTGGGTCGGTAAAGTGCTGAAAGTGCCAAGCGTGCGAGTACTTGCCTCCCACCCGGTGCAGGTCCGGGCCGGTGCGCTTGCTGCCCCACTGGAACGGATGGTCGTAGATGAACTCACCGGCGGTGCTTGGCTCGCCGTAGCGCACCTTTTCGGCCACAAACGGGCGGATCATCTGGCTGTGGCAGAGGTAGCAGCCCTCGCGGACATAGATGTCACGACCGTGAACTTCGAGCGGGCGATAAGGTGTCGCGATGGCACCGGTCTTTGGCACCGCGCGGTCTACGAGGATGGTTGGCAGGAGTTCTGCAACGCCGCCAATTAAGACCGCAACCAGCGTCAGTACCGTAAACAGCAGCGGTCGGCCTTCTAGCACGTGATGCAGGTTGGGCTTGCCGTCGGTTCCGCGGCTCAGTGCAAAGCTAAGCCAGGCAACAACCACCAGCACGATGAGGATGGTCAGCATCAGCACTGCGATCTCGACCTGGTCGCTTAGGAAGAAGATGACCATCATCAAAACCGCGACGGTGGCGAGGATGACCGGCTGCGAGAACAGGAGCTGCTGCCACGGCATCTCTGGCTTGCGATCGGGCTCGATGACCTGCACCGAAGACTCCACCGGAGAGCCAGCCATGATGGTCGCGGTCAGGTTCCAGATCATGATGATGTAGCCGACCAGGTACAGCGCGCCACCGACGATGCGGGTGTAGTACATCGGGCGGATGGCAATCAGCGTCTCGACAAAGCTTGGATACAGCAGCGTGCCGTCGGGGTTTGTGGCCTTCCACATCAGGCCCTGGGTCACGCCGCTTACCCACATCGAGACGGTGTAAAGCAGGATCCCGAGGGTGCCCAGCCAGAAGTGAACATCGGCGGCGGCCTTGCTGTGCAGCGCTCGCCCCCACAGCCGTGGCACCAAGAAATAGAACATGCCCGCCGCCATAAAGCCGTTCCAACCGAGTGCTCCGGTGTGGACATGGCCGATGATCCAGTCGGTGTAGTGAGCCAGACCGGACACGCTCTTGATGGACAGCAGTGGGCCTTCAAACGTAGCCATGCCGTAGAAAGTCACACCTGCGACAAAGAACTTGAGCACCGGATCTTGGCGCAGTCGATCCCACGCGCCGCGCAGCGTCAGCAGGCCATTGATCATGCCGCCCCACGATGGTGCCCACAGCATCACCGAGAAGATCATGCCCATCGACTGCGCCCAGTCCGGCAGCGCGGTGTACAGCAGGTGATGCGGCCCCGCCCAGATGTACATAAAGATCAGCGCCCAGAAGTGAATGATCGACAGGCGGTACGAGTAGACCGGGCGCTCGGCAGCCTTGGGCATAAAGTAGTACATGATGCCCAGCACCGGCGTCGTCAGGAAGAAGGCGACGGCGTTGTGTCCGTACCACCACTGCACCAGCGCGTCTTGCACGCCCGCGTAGATGGAGTAGCTCTTTAGACCCGAGAAGACCGGCAGCGCCAAGCTGTTGACGATGTGCAGGACCGCGACGGTGAGGATGGTGGCGATGTAAAACCACAGCGCTACATAAAGATGCTTCTCGCGTCGATTGTTCAGGGTCCAAAAGAAGTTGATGGCAAATGCCACCCAGACTAAAGCGATGGCGATATCGATGGGCCACTCTAGCTCGGCGTACTCTTTGCCTTGCGTGTAGCCCAGCGGCAGCGTGACGGCAGCAGCGACGATGATGGCCTGCCAGCCGTAGAAGTGAAACGCCGACAGAAAGCGACTAGGCAGCCGCGCTTTACACAGTCGCTGCGTCGAGTAGTAGATGCCCGCAAAGATCATATTGCCGACGAAGGCAAAGATGACCGCGTTGGTGTGCAGGGGCCGCAGGCGACCAAAGCTCAACCACGGCGCAAGGTTTAGCTGGTGGAATGCAAGCTGGCTGGCGATAAGTACGCCGACCAGCATCCCGACGAGCCCCCACAGCACCGATGCCAACAGGAATCGGCGCACGGTGACATCGTCATACGTGATCGTAACTTCCTTCATTTGAGCTTCCTTACCGAGAGAGAAACTGCGTTGCGTGCAGCTATGAGCGCGAGGCTGTCAGGGTCTGCAGGCCGCTGGGTCTGCTCGTCCTGAAGCGGCAGCAGCGACAGGCGGTCGCTCTGCTCATGGCTGCGGTTGGAGAATAGAAACGCGAACAAAAGGGCCATGCCGAGCAGGAGGACAAAGCTCACAAACAGCGTGAGAAACAGAGCATTCATGGCGTCACTTCCACAGGTGCCAGAGGCAGCAGGCTTGGCACCTTGACCGGCTGTGCTGCTTGCTCCCGAAAGGCGTGAACCGTCGCTAGCACGATCAGCACCGAGCTAACCGGCATCAGCAGTGCGCAGCGCAGCGGCGTCATCTGCCCGGCAAATGCCAGCGCCAAAACGGCCACGTTGTAGCTCAGCGAGCAGGCCAGGTTGCGCAGGATGACGGCCCGAGTTTTCCGGGCCAGCGCCAGCGTCTCGACCAGCGGGCCTACTCCACGACCCAGGAAGTAGAAGTCTGCGCGCTCAGGCAGCGTCGGTCGATCTGCGGTCGGAGTGCCTGCGCAGTAGGCCGCGCTCATTGCCAATGCATCGTTTACGCCGTCGCCGACCATCAGCGTGTCTTGCTGATCCAGGGCCTTGATAAATGCCTCTTTGTCGCTGGGCGACTTTCCACCATGCGCTGCTTCGGCGGGCAGACCCAGCATCGAGGCCAGTCGCAACACACGCGGCACGGCATCGCCGGACAACAGCGATACTCGAATGCCCTGTTCACGCAGCGCGGTTACTTCAGCAGCAGCATCGTGACGCAGCTCCTCGCGGAGCGGGAACCGAGCAACCAGCTGCTCATCGCAAGTAAAGATTACTTCGTCGGTAGATTCAGAGCCTGCCTGGCCCAGTACGAATGCAGCGCTGCCCAGGCGATACCGATGACCGCTTACTATCGCCTCAAGGCCCAGTCCTGACTCTTCTCGCACGACTGCTTCTGGATCGATTGGGGGAACTGATTCTTGGTTGTGCAGGGCGGCAAACAGCGCTCGGCTCTTGGGGTGATTCGAGCGAGCCACCATTTGATATAGCGCCGCGCGCACTTGCAGGGGCAGCTGCCGTAGCTGACCCGGTTCCTGCAAAACCAGCTCGCCCAGCGTCAGCGTGCCGGTCTTATCGAACACGACCTTTTTGATCCGCAGCGCGCGATCTAAAAACGAGTGATGGCGAACAAAGAGGCCTCGGCGTCGCAGCTTGGCTTGTGCCAGCTCGTAGGCTAGGGGGGTCGCCAGTCCCAGCGCGCACGGGCAAGTGACCACCAGCACCGAGACCACTACCGACAGCGCACGCGAGACTCCCGTGTGCCACCAGGTCAGCATGGCCAGCGTCGCAAGTACCAGCACTCCGATGACGTAGTAGCGGCTTAGCTGATGCCAGAAGTCGCGGCGCGTATTGGTCTCGCGATCGGTGGGTTTAGCTAGCAGCAACGCACAGAGCGCCGAGGCTGCGAAGGGCTCTTGGGCCTGGAGACGCAGCGCATGCGCCGCCGCGTTGTGGGCTCCGGCGGGGACACTTTGGCCTGCCGAAAATAGGTTTGGCTCGGCTTCACCGCTGACCCACTGCAGCGAGAAGGCTGCGCTCGGGTCCAGCAGTAGTGCTCGGACCGGCAGCAGCTCGCCCGGCAGCAGCAAGATGGTGTCGCTTTCGCGCAGCTCTCCGACGGTCACAACCGAGAGCTTCTGCTCTGCATTCAGGCGGCGAACGCACAGTCCGTCTATGCCTTCATCGGCCAGCAGCACGCGTCGATTTGCGCTGGCCACCCGCCGCTGCAGCAGTCGTCCCAAAAGCATCAGCGAGATAAAGACGTTCAGAGTATCGAAGTAAGAGGCGGTGCCACCGTTGCCGAAAAACGACCAAGTGCTGCCCGCAAACGCCAGCAGAATGCCGAGCGCAATCGGTACATCCATGTGCAGGATGCCGCGTCGTAGGGCCTGCGCCGCACTCTTGATAAAGATGCTTCCACCGATGGAAACACCAGCTACGGATAGCAGCCAGTTGGCCCACGAGAAGATGCGAAACAGCGTTGGCTCGCTGGTCGCCGCCAGCCCGAAGTACAGCGCGAACGAGAAGATCATGCTGTTCATCGCGATGGCCGCGCAGATCCCAAAGCGAACCAGCAGATCGTCTAGGACACCGTCAGCCTGCTTGCTTGGTGGGCCTACTCGGTAGCCAAAGGTCGCTAGGTCATTTACGTAGGCGCGAACGTCAAGCTCTGGGCGGAAAACCAGCTCCATGCGGCCAATGCCTGGGTTGATCTGAACCTCTAGTGCGCCTGGCTGACGGGCATAAAGGCGCTCCATAAGCCACACGCAGGCTGCGCACTGAATGCCTTGCACATCTAATACAAGTCGCCTGATCGGTCCCTGCGCAGCCGCTTGCGCTAGTAACGGCTCTAGCCAAGCTAGCGGTCCGGGTGACGCTGCTGCATCTCCAATCGCGGGTAGCGCGGTTCCCTGTCGCAACGAATAGAAGCGATCAAGGCCGGCATCTTGAAGGAACTGGTGCGCGACTTTGCAGCCCTGACAGCAGTAGGGCGCGTGGGGGGCGCTGGTACCGGTGGGGCTATCGCAGTGAGGACAGCACGACGTTTGAGAGCGAAGGGAGGACATGGGCTGCAACTGTCGAGACAGGCAGCAAGCTCCATGCCGGTGCGTCCTGATGGTGGGCTGGCTTTGGATCGCGCAACCTTTGCGTTTGCTGGGTCGCTCGCCGCATTTTTTTCGCGTAAGCCAGCTGAGTAACCATCCAGAGCCAGCTGACTCCGTTGATGAGCGAAGAACAGCCAGTGGCATGGAGCGGCTGCAAAAAACTTCCGCGTCCGGTCCTTACTGGTCGCCGCGCGGGCTTGCAGCGAGATCTTTTGCGATTTCCAGGGCTTAGGGGGCCCTGGATCGGGTCTATCCAAGGGGTCGGAACGTAAAAAAACCGCTTTTTGCATACATTGGCAGATGACAGACGGCAGAGCGATCGGGAAAATAGGGCAAGAAAAAGAGGGACGGGTTTGCTAAGTAGCACCCAACTTATGTTGTGGAGATCTCGATGACTTGCTCTCGTTTATTGGTCTTAGGCGCGTTGATCGGTGGTGGATATCAGCTCTTGGGGGCTCCCGTCGCTGTCGCGCAAACTCCTGCGCAATCTCCTGCTCCGGCAGCGAAAGCTCCTACCGCGAAAGCTCCGGCTGCTGCGGGGGCCAAAGCTCCAGCCGCTCCTGCGGTGAAGGCTCCAGTCGCTGCGGTGCCGGCAAAGTACCCGTTTGGCCTTCCTGAAGCGAAGGTGCGGTCGGTACGCAATCAACCGAAGTTGACTGCTGGCACAGAGTCGCGCCCGGCCAGCAAGGACGACATTGTTCAGCCCGGCCAGCTGATTGAGACCGGTGCCGGCGCTGGTGCTGAACTCGGTTTTGCTGACGGAACTCGCGTACTTGCGGGCGAGAATACGACGCTGTCGATCTATGGTGTGGCGCCAGTCGCGCCGGCTCCCAAGGCCGGGGCTAAGGTGGCAGCGAAACCCAAGGCGAAGCCGTTTAAGCCAGGGAGCAACACCCTGACACGCGGTGAAGTCATTGTGATCGTGCCTGCACCACCGCCGCCCGCGCCGGCTGCACCAGCTGTTGGGGGCAAGGCCGTGGCTGCCAAGAAGCCCGCCAAGCCAGCAGCACCGAAAATTCCGCAGTCAGCGATCGTGGCGACGCCGGTTGGAAAGGTTTCGATTTATCCAGGCGGTATGGCACGTATCAGCGTCGAGCCCAGCGGACTTACCCGCGTCTCTGTCTATGAAGGGACCGGAACCGTTGCTGGGGCGAAGGGCAAGCCGATCGTGCTGGCCGCTGGCACGGGAAGTCGTATTGCTGACGTGAAGACGGCTCCAGTGGCTCCGGCTGCGCTGCCTGCCGCTCCTGTACTTTCGGGAGTTCAGCGTCTGGCGTTTACGACCGGCGCACCGGTGGACGTGAAAGGCTCCTACGCGGGCGCCACGGGCTCGGCCCCTGCTTCTTCTTGGCATATCCAGGTTGCGCAGGATGCCCAGTTTGAGCAGCTCGTTGCCGATCTGCGCGTTCCTGCTACTGAGGCTCGGCTGGTGCCGATGCCGCTCGCTCCTGGCGACTACGCAGCTCGCGTGAGTGCCGTCAACGCTGATGGGGCCGAGGGTGCTGCGAGTGCTCCTGAAATGATCAAAGTGGCCAAGGTCACGCTGTGGCCAGGCGCCGAAGGTCGTCGCGCAGCGGTGCTTGCTGAAGGGCGTGGGCTGTTCTGTGGACTAGATGGCGCAGCGCTAGCACCGGTTGGCCAGCCAGTCCCACTGTCGCCTGCTCAAGAGCACACTCTGCGCTGCGCGCTCTCGCCAAACAGCACCAAGGCTGAGGAGATTGCAGAGTACAAAGTCTCGGCTGAGGCTAGCGGCCCGCTCATGAAGAAGGTTGAGCCAGCAGCGGCTGCATTCACTGAGACCGAGGGCTCGCGCGAAGTTCGGCTGTCGCTTAGCGATGCGGCTGGGAACCCAGTGTCGGGTGCCAAAGTGGAAGTCGAAGGTACGGGCGGGGCCAAGGTCGAGCCGGTCAAAGAGATCGGACAGACTGGAACCTACAGCACGACCGTTCGTTGGCCGAAGGGCAGCACCGGTCAAGGCCTAAGCTATAAGGTCAACGGCACCGAAGCATTTGCTTCTGCGCTGCCTGATGCACTGCCGCCGCAACCGACGGCAGATCAGCCGAAAGAGACTGACGACGCTGGCAAGCGCGAGATGAAGCGCTTCAACTTCGAGATGAGTGCGATGCCGCTAGTGCACGTCGACATTCCTCGCGGAGTGTTCGCGGTCGGCGCAGGTATTGAGCTTGGTGGACGGATTCGACTGTCGCACGGTGGGTTGGCTTTTGCTCTTCGTCCTCAGTACGAGTACTTCTCGCCAGCACCAGGTGTGTCGCACGTAGTGGCGGTGGGACTGCCCATTACCTACCGTCTGCGCAATGTCGACGCCGACTGGGTGCCGTACTTGGGTGTGCTGCCCCAGTTCGTGGCCGAATACAGCTTCCTGGCTCGTGATGGTGTGGCGATCGAGGACGGTGCATGGCGGACGCAGTACGGTCTGGGCGGCATCCTCGGGTCGGAACTGCGTCTAAATCGCGGCGCTGTCTTTGTCGAAGGTGGCTACCGTCATATCTTTGGTCGTGAAGACCGAGAGAACTTCGCCAGCTTGAAGGGCGTCTTCGCCAACCTTGGCTACCGCCTGAATTTCTAGACGTTTGCGTCCAGCGCCTCTCGGTGGAGTGAACCATCGAGAGGTCGCTCAGCACCGCCAAACCCCAAGCGCGCTTTTCTGTGCAGTTTTTTGTACAGATAAAAAGCGCGCTTTTTTTATGCGTCAAAGTTTCCGGGACGGTGCAGGTGCTTATCTCTGGTCATTTTTAGGGTTACACGGCACAGGGGCCTTCTGTTGATTGGCATCTACCAAGGTGATACCGTCTGAGTTAACACTCCCCGATGCAATACGCACAGCAACTAGGCCGCTACCACCTGCTCGATAGGGTGGCCTTTGGTGGCATGGCAGAGATATATCGGGCGAAGACGGCGGACGTACATGGCCGGCTTCATCTGGTGGCGGTTAAGCGCGTGCTGGGGCATCTGTGCGAGGACGATGAGTTCATCCAGATGCTCATCGACGAAGCGAAGCTGACGGCGCTGCTAAAGCACGACAACATCGCGCGCGTCTACGAGTTCTCCCGCTTCAACAACGAGTACTTCATTGCCATGGAGTACGTCGACGGGAAGGACATGCGGGCAATGCTGGAGCGGGCACGCCAGAACCAAGAGTGGCTGCCCGAGGACCTGATTGCCTACATTGGGATGCAGGTGGCGCGAGGTCTAAATGCGGCGTTTAATCAGCGCGACCGCGACGGAAACTCGCTAAATATCGTACATCGGGACGTGTCGCCGTCGAACGTTCTGCTTTCGTATAACGGGGACGTCAAGCTGTGCGACTTTGGCATCGCGAAGGCGTCGGGCTCGCGCTCGCAGACCAAGACCGGAGTGATAAAGGGCAAGGTCAAGTACATGTCCCCGGAACAGGCGATGGGGCGCAAGCTCGACAGTCGCTCGGATCTGTTCTCGCTGGGCACGCTGATGTACGAGATGCTGACGCTGCAGGCCCCCTTTACCGCTACCACTGAGATTGAGCTTTTGTTCGCCGTACGCGACGCGCGCAAGCGACCCATTCGCGAACTGCGTCCCAACCTGCACGCAGAGCTGGAAATTGTCATCGATCGCGCGATGGCCAAGTCCCGGTCGCAGCGCTTCCAAAGCGGCGAGGAGTTTGCCGGGGCACTGCAGGCGTTTCTGGATGCGCACTATCCGCAGAGTGGGGCTCATACCCTGCAGCGCTACATGCGCGCGGCGTTCGCCAAAGAGATCGCGCAGGAACAGGCGACCCTGGCCGAGTACGTCATCGAGGGCAAGAAGAACGACCCTGTGACCGACCTGGGCGAAAACCTCCTGGCCGATGTCCTTGGGCCCGACGCTGAGTACACGCAGTTCACTGCGGCCTTCAATCAAGAGGGGACCGCGATGCCTGCGATGAGTGCACTGCCCGTGGCCTCGCAGGGGCTGGCTGTTCCGCAGATGCGTGTGATGGCTTCGGTCACCATGCCTGGTACCGAGGCTGCTCCCGACTTTGAAGGGATGCCGACCTCCCTGAAAGAACGGCAGTCCGCCGAGGAGCTGGGACTAAGTAGCGGAGTACCCGAGTGGGCACCGTCTGCTCAGACCATGCCGAGAGCCATCTCTGCAGCCGGTGTTGCGCGTCTTACGGGGGCGCAACCGCCGGTGAGCAGCTTGCCGTTGCTGAGTGATTCGTACGGCAATCAGGTCGATCAGGGGATGGAG
>JAGNNG010000028.1 GCA_017990795.1 Deltaproteobacteria bacterium | reverse complement strand
GCTATGTTGATGAGCGGATGGCCGCCCTGCGCCAGCGCATTGCCAATATCGCAGAGCTACAAGAAGTCTCGGATCTATGTCTGTATATTACTGGCTCATATGGTCGCTTTGAAGCGAGCGTACACTCGGATCTAGACATCTTCTTTATGCACAAGGGCGCACAGCATGAAGCTGCCGTCCTACCGGTGCAAAAGACCTTGATTGATGCCGCACTGATCCGCACTTGCCGGGAGCTTGGCTTTCCGGAGTTTACCGGTGGTGGCCAGTATCTAACGATTCACTATTTAGACGACATCCGCGCGCAGCTGGGCGGCCCGGAAGACGACGCGCGCAACTTCTTCACCGCCCGCATGCTGCTGCTACTGGAAAGCATCCCGCTTTATAACGACAGCATCTACAAAGAGACGATACAAAGCATTATCTCTTCCTACTATCGCGATTACGCGGACCATGAGTCAAACTTCAAGCCGATATTCTTTGAAAATGACATCATGCGCTACTGGAAGACGATGTGTCTTAATTATGAATATCGTCGTAATTATATAAAGAGCAATCCCGACAAGCAGGCTGAGTATCATCTGAAGAATTTCCGGCTCAAGTTTAGCCGTTTGCTTACTTGCTTCTCGATGATCATTGCCATTGTTCATGAGAGCCGGACCGGCGTGTTGCGCGATAGCGACCTACTTGGTTTGGTTTTGAAGTCACCGTGGCAGCGCTTAGCCGATGTTGCTAATCTTACCAATCAAGGGGTTTTGCTGGAACAGATGATTGATTTGTATAGCTGGTTCCTGGAACAGACCGGCTACAGTAAAAACGAATGTATCAAGTGGATCAACGACAAGTCTATCCGCAAACAAGCGTTTACTCGCGCCAGTGAGTTTGGCAGTCTGCTCTTTGCATTATTGCAGCGCGTCTCTGATGGCAGCGACGCATTGCGCTATCTGGTTATGTAGCAACACCATGCGCCTGTTTTATGTCTTGTATCCAGCGGCACAGCCACTTCGCTCAATCTTGGATGCGATTCGCTATCTAGCCAATCCCTACGAGAAGGAATGCACGCACTTAACCGTTCGTGGCCCGTGCTCTAGGCATTATCAAGAAAAGACGTTGTCGCGACTAAACCAGCGAATCTGCAATTCAACGATTGAGATCTATGACGCAAATGCTTTTTGGGGCGAGCGCCAAAATACGATTTATCTGGCCTGTCGCGCTGATGATTTAAAGAAAGTCTGGCATAAGCCGGACTATGCTTATCATCCGCATATTACGCTTTACGATGGCGGCTCACGCGCGCTGGCGGAACAACTGCTGCAGATTGTGAAGCCCCTGCCGCGGACCTTGCAGTTTCAGGCCGGTAATCTATGCGCTCTGCAGACATTTAAGGGGCAGACCAACCTGATGCTGCAGGCCAGCGTGGACTTTGCGGCACTGTCGCTGCTGGCGGCAGAGCCGCTGCGCCCAGAGACGACAGCAGCCCTGCCTGAGTCGGTCCGACTAAACCTGATTGCTCACCTGTGGGCGAATCTAGGCAAGGCGGCGCAGACTCATTCTGTCAGCACGTAGCAGGTAGAAGCCTTCGTAGATTGCGCGCGCTGGGTTGGCTATCGATCGGCCAGCCAGTTTGTAAGGTCGGTGAGGACGCGCTCGCGGTCGGCTGCGGTTTCGTTGAAAATTTCGTGGAAGAGGCCGGGATAAAAAGTCAGGTTCTTGTCGCTGGCCCCGATGCGGTCAAAGACTGCCTGGCTAGCCTTGGCATCTACGATGCGGTCGTCGCCGGCATGCAGCATCACGGTCGGAATCCGCACCTGACCAGCCCGCGCCCGTAGATCGAGCTGCGCGGAAGTGATCTCGGTAAACCAGCGAGCAGTCGCCATATGAGTCACCAAGGGGTCGCTCATATAGCGCTCGCAGACAGCAGAGTCGTGCGAGATGTCCTTGGAGTCGAGCCCGCTCGGTAGCTTCAGACCGGGATAGAGGACCGATGCTGCGAGCCCCAGATAGCGCTTCCATGCGGGCACGTTGATCTTTAGGCCCAGAAATGGCGACGACAGAACCAGCGCGCGCAACGCCTCTGGATTGGCCAGCACGTAATGGAGTGCGACTAGACCGCCCATGCTGTGACCAAGCAGGACTGGCTTGCGCGCAGAGGTGCGACCAAACTCACTGTTGGCTGCCGCGACAAACGCGCTGACATCATCGAGGTAGTCGCCAAAGCGCTCGACAAAGCCACGCGCACCTCCGGACTCACCGTGTCCTCGCAAGTCCCCCACAAGTACGTCGTAACCATGAGCCGTTAGGTGCTCTGCCACGTGCGTGTAGCGGCCTTTGTGCTCGCAGTAACCGTGGAGGATGACCACGATCCCCCGTCGCACATCGGATTCCTTTAGCTGCGCATGGCTTTGAGCCGGATACACATCGGCGCAAAGTGAAGTGCCATCCGCAGACTTTAGCTGCCGCGTGCTTCGCCCCTGCATAGAAGCGCCCTTGCGATTGGGACCTGAGACTGAATCCATACTCTGGCTTGTATCAGAAAGCCGCGGCGCACTGGTTGACAATCCAACATAGACATGCAAAACCGGCACAAAAACTGGACAGCGCTACGAAACTACACTTCGTGCGAATGCACTCGCTGAAGTCCGGATAACTTGGTGCCAAAGAAATCAAGCAGCACCGACATTAGGCACCCGAAATGGCAAGCAGCAACCTTTGAGCGCTTGCCGAGGCCGCTAAGCGAGACGCCAAGGAATCCGAGCCAGTGACCCGCCACACCAAACCATCACCTCGATACTCAGTCAGGAGCGAACGTTGCGTACCAGCCAAGCAAAGGAGCGACGAGTTGACACGACGACTGAAAGGAGTCCGCAGTCCCGCGCCACCGAATTTCGGCAGGGACGTGTCGGCCCGCGCGCAGCACCCATGGGCTCAAATATGGCTAAGCTGACCAGTCTGACAACGAGGACACCTCGCGGGGGCCGAGGAGTAGCCCTGGCCACCGGCAGTGCAAATGAAGACGACAGCGCAGCCGAGCACTCGCCGCCGGTAGAGCTACACATCGGACTGCTCTTGCGCCGAGCCCGGGAGCAGCGGGGACTCAGCGCCAGCGATATCGCGAATAAGACCCGCATCTCCCTGCGCTGGATTACAGCGATTGAGGAAGGTCGCGTTGACCAGTTGCCAGCACCGGTATTCGTATCGGGCTACGTACGGAACTATGCGCGCACCGTCGGCATGGACCCAGCCGATGCGCTCGATCGATATCTAACGCTAAAAAGGCAGAGAGAGAACAACCGGGGCCCAAACCAACCAGGAGTTGGTAGCTCGCTCAGCGATTCGATGGAGCGCGCGGTGTTGCAACGACGCAACTTTCTGTGGACAGCGCTTCTGGTTTTGGTGGGAGCTGGAGCACTGCTTGGACTGTGGCTGCGAGCCCGTGGGCACGCTGGCCAGTGAGCGCGCCAGCCCTGGTGATCTTCACGGCCCAGGGCTGGGCACACCGCGAGCGCTATTGCACGGTATAGACGCGACGCTCACTGGTATCGATGCCCCAGAACCTTGGGGTCTTTTCCGCTAGCTCAAGCGCAGCGCCCTTGGGAGTCGTCTCGTCAGAGGACGGAGCGGGACGCTGATCGACATTCACATCGTTTTGGCGCAGCTCTTCATACTCGCTGATGGTGAGCCGGTGGCGCTCACGCAGAGGCGCAGCGACGTCCATCTGACGCAGGAGCTCAGCCGCACCAGGCTGAACTCGTCCCGCGAAGAACTCCGCAGCACAGCCAGAGCCGTAGCTAAAGAGGCCAATCCGCTTGCCACTCAGCTGCTCTGCCTCGTGGTACAGCAGCGACAGTAAAGCTAGGTACAGCGAGCCTGTGTAGATATTACCGACCTCGGAGGGCAGGCGCAGCGAAGGCTCGACTTCGACGGCATAGCTTGCATCAGTGGCCGATTCATCTCGACCCTCTAGCTGGCAGCGCCGCTGGTGGGCCTTCTTGGCCATCTTCCCATACGGCACGTGGTAGCAGGTCCGCACCAGCGGCTCACTCCCCTCTGCAACCTTGAGCCACTCACCGAAAGCTCCGGACAGCGCATCCAAATAGCACTGAACCGAGAAGTGTCCATCCACCAAAGCATCCTTGCGGTGCAAGGGTCGCCAGAAGTCGTGAACATCTTGCGAGAAGCTGCCATTGCAGCCCACTTCTAGCTCGAGCAGACGCGGACGCTCGCTGATGAGCATTGCGACGGCGCCCGCGCCTTGGGTCGGCTCGCCCGGGGAATTTAGCGTGTAGCGAGCGATGTCAGTACACACAATGAGTGCCGACCGACCACGGGCAGACCCTGAAGCAATCCAGTCCAGCGCGTTGAGCAGACCCGCTGTGCCTCCGAAGCAGGCGTGCTTGGTCTCAAAAACGCGGCAGGCCTGCGGCAGTCCCAGTAGCCCATGCAGATAGGAGGCAATTGGCTTGGAGTGATCCACCGCAGTCTCGGTGCCCACAATGCACAGGCCAATCTCAGACGGCGAGCGCCCCGAGGTCATGAAGATGCGGCGCGCAGCTTCGGTAGCCAGGGTTACCGGGTCCTCATCTGGACCAGCGATGGCCATCTGCAGTGTGCCCAGACCGTTTGTATATTTGGCTGGGGCTACGCCGCGAGCAGCAGCCAGGTCGGTCAGGTCCAGATAGCTGCGCGGAATTGCAAAGGCCATTGCATCAATACCAATACTCATTCCACTTGCTCCCCGATGGCTTCCCACTGACGCTCCAGAAGAGGACGCGGGAGCCGAAGATGATCCAGAACTAGAGGCACTAGCGAGAGAAGGATTCGCAGATTTGGTGTCGGTCATGCGCTGCAGCACAGCAAGCACAGTGCCACGCGCCAAAGTGTCAGCAGCTAGACTGTCGCCCGCCAGCAATTCGACGCGATACATCGCCGAATCGCGGTGATCCCACGATTCAACTAACCTGCGCCAGCGCCATCCGGCCCGGTCCTCCGACGCATTACCTAGATCAGGCGTCCGTCCATGTGCGGTGCCGCTTGCGATGTCGCACTGCAGAGCAAATGCGCACTAAGAACCCGCGAACTACGGCTCACACCATTCAAGTAAGTGCCGTGGTTAGCAGCGCACCATCCGTCGAGCTTTGGAACAGGCGCACAAGTCCAGACGGACGCATAAACGCATCGGTGATCAAGCACCGCCCAGCCAAGCACGGTGTCTGCACTAGGCTCCGTGTTTCCACTGGTCGGCGTACCCCGCAAGAAGGTATGATTAACGCGGGGGGCTCACGACGTGGTATGCAGTCATTGTTTACTAACCTTAGAGGTGAACAAATGATGTCCCTACGTTCTGTGCTATCCATCGGTACCTTGAGTCTGGGTCTGCTATTCGCGGCTTGTGGCGACGAGGTGAACCTAGACAAAGTACCGTCGGCCAAGGCCGGCTGTGCCGAGCCCTCCGCTGCTAGCCTGGCTGAAGGTGGTGCCATGCTTCCCGGTCGCAACTGTGTTGACTGCCACAAGTCCGGCGGCCAAGCGGCAGGTGAGCCATGGAGCACCGCAGGTACTGTCTTTTCCAAGCGCGGCGTAGGTGCAGCTTGTGACAGCTTCGGAGCCGATGCAGTGACAGTCGAGCTGCTCGATGCAACCGGCAAGGTAGTCGCCAGCACAACGACCAACTCGGCAGGCAACTTCTACTTCACCAGCAGTCAGTTTAACGCTTCAACCAATGTAACGGCCCGCGTCAAAAAAGGCGCAATGACCAAGTCCATGTTGTCGGCGGTCCCCGTCGGCAGTGGCTGCGCTACGTGCCACAGTCCAACCGGCACCGCGGGCGATCGAATCTTTATCGAATGAGCATGTCTCGAAAGGAGTTGTGAAGATGACCTCGCGCAGTGGCATTCGGCAGACTCGCCTGACCGGCGTTTTTTTTGGTGCGGTCGGACTGGCTCTGTTTGGGATTAGCGCATGCGATTCGGCGACCGGCCTAGAAGTAACCCCAGAGGCCAAAGCCAGCTGCGCTAGTGAAGAAGCATCCGCAGCCCAACAAGCAGCGTCGGCAGACATGCTACCAGGCCGCGTGTGCGGAGCCTGCCACCGCGCCGGAGGTCAGGCGACCAACTCACCGTGGACGGTCTCGGGGACCGTCTACGGCACGCCAGACAGTCCTTGTAACGGCCCTGGTGTCCCTAACGTCTTCGTCGAAGTTCTGTACGGTGAAGATGACCCCAATGGCGGCTACCAGAAAAACGAAACCCAGCCAAACGGCATCATCAAGACCACGGCTTCGGGCAACTTCTACACTGCGGCTCGCTTTACGGCTCCGATGAAGATCCGAGTATTTGAAGGCGACCGCAACAGCCCGACCAAGTCTATTTTCATGCAAACGCTGGTTGGCAAAGACCCCACGACCGGCCTAACGACCCGCGTGGACTGTAACTCCTGCCATCACTCGGCTGGCATCGCGCTGACTCGCGTTTACCTGCGCTAGTCGCCCCAAGATTTTCGCCTGCGCCCATCGGTCAGAGCCTGCTTGAGCGAGCCTCACCAAGAAGCCCTGCCAGGCAGGTCGCGCAGCCTTGTTTGACCAGTTCAAAGTAGCGGTCGGAAAAAACCTGAAAATTTTCTCTTTACAGCCACCAAAATCCCGTAGTAGTTAGCTACTTCACCGCGACGCAGTTGGGTGTATAGCTCAGTTGGTTAGAGCGCAGCCCTGATAAGGCTGAGGTCCCTGGTTCGAATCCAGGTACACCCACAGATTCAAACGGCACCGCTCGGGGGAGCGTAGCCGGTAAACTAAGCAACTTGCTTAGTTGGCATTTGGGCTCTCCCCAGAGAGCTACAGCCTCAAACAGCTCTGTACCGTCTCGTTGTTTCCCGTGTGGCTGGTGTTGGCTCAGACAAGGCTTAGCCCACCTACGTTCTGCGCTGACCAAAGCGGCCCACTTCTGTCTTCCAGAAGCGACCCGGCCCCGGCCCCCACACAGATCGCTGTCGTTAGATAGCACCGAAGCTGCAGTACATTCCTCGCCTTAGCTGGCGCCCTCCATTCTGACTGTTGACAATCCCCCCACGCATCAAGTAATCCTGTCTTTACCAAATGAAAATGGTTTTCAAAATCATTTCTTCTCTTGCATTCCTTGTCGCCTCAACGCTGGGTGCGAGCGCGCAGACAGTGCCTGCAGGGCCTCTGGTTAGCGCTCCAGCCGCAACAGCAGAGCCGACCCTGGCCCCTGCCACTGCGCCACAGGCCGCCGCGTCTGACAGCCCGCCAGCAGCGATACCAAGCCCAGCCAAGGCTGCGGATTCCGAGCCAAAATCCGCTCCCAGCAGCCCCAGCGCCGCTCCTCCACAGCCAGGAATGCCTGGCTGGGCTCGCCCTGGAGCCCCCGCTCTAGGCCCTGTCATCGAGCTAGACCCAAGTGCCGACGCCAGTACACACCTTGGCGAAAACGACACCATCACCACGCCCAGCCGCAGCGGCACCCGCAACCCCACCATGACGCTCATCGATCGCGTCCGTGGCACCGTCAGTAAGTCCACCCTTGGAGGTTACGGCGAGTTCGTATTTACCAAGTACCCTGGCACCGACTCGACGTTTGAAGCGCGCCGCTTCGTCCTGTTCTTGTTCTCGCCCATCACCGACCGCATCAGCGTCGCGACAGAGCTAGAGTGGGAGCACGGCGGCACCCCCGTAAAGCGCGAGGGCCAGCTCGGCCTTGGCGAGGTCTTGCTCGAGTTTGCCGTCATCGACATCAAGCTGTGGGAGCCACTCACCCTGCGCAGCGGCATCCTGCTCATGCCTCTGGGACGACTGAACGTCAACCACGACGCCCCGTCGCTGGAGCTGACCGACCGGCCCCTCGTCAATACATACATCATCCCGTCTACGTGGTGGGAAGCCGGGGCAGGCCTCACCGGTCGCATCAATACCGGTCCCTTGCTGTGGTCCTACGAGCTGTACGCCGTCAACGGTCTGGGTAGCGCGATCGCCGACGGCCCTGGCCTCCGCAACGCCCGCGGCTCGGTGCTGCAAGACAACAACGGCGACAAAGCCCTCACAGGGCGACTGTCCGCCTATTACTACCAGCCTCGCGGTCGCTGGGTGCCCACCATCGAAGCGGGTCTTTCCGGCTACACCGGCGAGTACGACCGCCAAAAGCACCGCATCCACTTGCTTGCCGCCGACTTGCTCATCCGCAACGCATACCTAGAGCTAGTCGGCGAGTACGCCCGCGCCTTTATCGACCAGGGCTTTGACGACGACTACGCGCTCAGCAGCCGGGCCGCCGTCCCCACCGCCATGCAGGGCTTCTTCGTCGAGCTGCGAGGCCGCCTGCCGCTGCGTCGCCTGGTGCCCAAGCTGAAAGAAATTCCGTCGTGGCTCGGTGAAACCTCGCTGCTACTGGCGCTGCGCTACGAGGAAGTCGATACCGATCTGTCCGTGAGGAACGAGAACGACCGACGACGCCTCAGCGTGGGCCTGAACCTGCGACTGTCTGCGGCCTTCGTCTTTAAACACGAGCTGCAGTTCACGGTAAACGACGCTGCAGGCACTCGCCGGGAAGTGTGGCAGGACCCAGGACTTGGATATGTCTCGTCGCTGGCTTATCTGTTCTAAGCGCCTCCAGAGCAGCCAAGCCACCGCCAAAGCAAAGGGAGCAGAGCGATGCACATCGTAATCTTGGGCGGCGGAGCGTGCGGCATGATGGCCGCGTGGGAGCTGTGTCTGCGCGGCGTCCGCGTCACCCTCGTTGAGCGCGAGCGACGCCCCGGCGGCTTGTGCGGCACCATCGAGAGCGACGGCTTCCACTTCGACCTGGGCGGCCACCGCGTCATCTCGCAAAATCAGCAGCTGGTCAGTCGGCTTGAAGCGCTGATGGGCGGTGAGTTCCTGCGCCGCATCCGCTCTAGCGTCATCCTCAACGGTGGCCAGCAGTTTCAGTACCCGCTGTCGGCCAGCGAGCTGCTGCAGAAAATCCCCCTGACCGAAGCCGCCCAGATCTGGGGCAGCTACGCCGCCGAGAGCCTACGCCGCAAAGCCACCCCAGCCAGCGACGACAGCTTCGAGAGCTGGGTGGTCCACCGCTTTGGCCGTGCCCTTTACGACCGCTTCTTCGGACCTTACACCCACAAGCTGTGGGGCATCCCACCGACGACGATTTCCAGCGACTGGGCGGCGCAAAGGATCTCGCTGCTGGATCTGTCTGATGTGCTATTGCGACTGCTCAAGCTCAGGCGCGGCGGGGCGCGCACTTACGCACGCCACTATCTGTATCCGAAAAAGGGCATCGGCCAGCTCTTCACCCGCATGGCCGACGAGATCACTGCGCTCGGCGGCGACATCCGCTACGGCACCGCAGTCACCGGCCTTGTCACCGAGACGGTCCGCCGCAGCAGCGACAGCGAACCCCAACGACGCATCCGCGCCGTGCGACTGCGCACAGCAGAAGATCCCAGCGCCGCCACCGAGGAGCTGGAAGCCGACCAAGTCATCTCGACCCTGGCTCTGCCGACGGTGGTTGCCATGCTTGCAAGCAGTGAAGGTCAGCCCGCCGCCGCCCAGCATGCCCTGCGCGCCGCCGAGCAGCTGCGCTTCCGAGGCGTGCGCTTTCTAAACATCAAGCTCAACCGGCCCAGCTTCTCGCCGCATACCTGGATGTATGTCTCGGAGCCCAAGTACCTGGCCACCCGTATCCAAGAGCCGCGCCACCGCAGCCCCTTTGCCGCGCCGGAAGGCAAGACCTCGCTGATGTTAGAGGTGCCGTGCCAGGTGGGTGACCCGGTGTGGACGATGCCGCTCGACGCGCTGTATCAGCGCTGCCTGACCGACCTGACCGACCTGGGCTTCTCGGGCATCGCGCGCGACACCCTGGGTTACTTTGGCACCTTCGTCGAAGAGGGCTACCCGATCTATCAGCAGAACTATCAGACCCACCGGCAAGACGCGCTGCACTACCTAGAGCGCATCACCAACCTGACCTCGTGCGGGCGGCAGGGCTCGTTTCGGTATGTGTTTATGGACACCGCGATGGAGATGGGCCTGCTCGCTGCCGAGCGCGCCCTGGAAGGACGCAGCGCAACCGCCGAAGTGGCCGGTCTGCGCAGTGAAGCCGGTCTAATCGAGACGCGCTCGGTAGTGCGGTGACTTGCCGCGCGTCCCGTAGGCCGTACCCGTAGAAAGAACATGCAGATGCACAACAAACAACCTGGAAACCTTCGCTCGGCGGTCGTGCTGCTGGGCGCGCTGACCGTGACTTGTAAAGAGCCTGACCCGATGGTGACACCGCCGCAGACCGGCCCTCGCTTGACGGTCGAGCGCGTCACCACCCGCG
>JAGNNG010000466.1 GCA_017990795.1 Deltaproteobacteria bacterium | reverse complement strand
TGCCTGGCGAAGTCTGCGATGGCACCGTCATTGAGCTGGCGCTGCCGACTGCTTCCACGCTCAGCACAAGCTGGAGCCTGCGCTTTCGCCCCGGTCCCTACTGCCTGGCGCACGTGGAGCTTGCGACCCAGCCACTGCCGCAGCGCGTGCAGCAACTTCGTCCGCCGGCACCGTGGCCAAGTTATCTGGACGCACCGCCGCAGCCGCAGCCCCAGCTACCAGCGACGGGCGACTCGCTGGCTATTCAGTTACAAGAGCGGGCGCTGCTGCAGTCCACTTCTGAGCCAACGCTGCAGCAGGTGTGGCAGCTGGCCCTGCCTTTTCGCGGCCACGCTCTGCTTGGTACCATCGAGAAGACCATTTCTGCGCAGACCTGGGACGGCGGAATCCTGTGGCCTGACTGGCAAGGTGCGTACGATCGGCTGTGGCTGCGACTGCAAGAACCCCAGGCTTGGCGGACTGCCTCGCATCGACTGCACCAGGGATATCTGCCCGTCGGTCAAGTGGAGCTGCGCAGCGATACCGCCCTCCTGACCCAGCTGGCGTTCGTAGATCGATCCGGTGCGCTGCACATCCGGCAGCACGCGCAGCAGCTGCAGCCCTCGTCCGTACAGACTGGCACGTCAGCGCTGCCGCTCTTTGAACCTAGCCTTTTCCGTTGCGGCCTGCAGAAGACCGAGAACAAGTCCCAAACTCGCGCCACCATCTACCACGCACAGCCGCTGATGCAGACCGCCACGCAGCTGCGCAGCGAGTCGCTGACCGCAGACCTATCGCTACTGCACCGAGCTGATGGCTACACCGCAGATATCCGCATCGATCTAGCCTCAGAAGCGGGCGTCGCACAGTCGTCAAAGCCTGGTTTTGATGTCGCCCTTGCCGACGTAAAACAGGAAGCGGAGCAGTTCCTAAAGCAAGGCGCAAGGCTGGAGCTACCGGACCCGCACCTGCAAAACTTGTGGCGCGCGCTGTTGCTGCAAAATCGCTTGTTTCAACGGCAAGGAAGCCTGCGCTACGGCCTGTTCCCCGGCGTCTACAACGGCGGCCTATTCGGCGTCGAAGAGGGCTGGAATATTGTGGCCTTCGCGCAGTACGGACACGGCGCGCTAGCTGCCGACCTGCTGCGCAACACCTTCTTTGACCCAGAGTTTTTAAAGAAAGAAGGTCAGCATCACCAGTACCGCAACGGCCTGTGCCTGACCTACGCGCGCGATGTCTTTGCGCTTTCCCACCGGGCATCACGCACGCCCAGCGATCCTGCAGGCACGGAGCTAACCGGGAATCGCGAGCTGCTCACGCACCTATGGCCGCAGCTACGCGAGAGCGCCGAGTGGATTGCCCACGCGTTTGCTAGCACTCGAGTGCTGGATGCAAACGGAGAGCGCCCTGCGCACTTTGGCATGATGCCTCGGCACACCTACGGCGGCGATCTGACCGACCCAGCGTTCAGCTTTTATGGCAGCTCGGCGTGCTGGCGTGGACTACGCGATGCGGGGCTGTTGGCTGCAGCACTGGGTAAGCCCGAGGCTGCACGGTGGCTACAAGAAGCCCAGCGCGTCCGCAGCGATCTACACCTTTGTGCGACACGGGTTTTTAAGCAGGATGGCACGCCCCCGTTTTTGCCCTTCCGCACCGACGAGCCGGGCCTTACGCCCAGTGCCCGCGACTACCATCAGCTGTTCGCCTCTTTGATTTTGGAAACCGCACTGTTCGGCTGGCAGGGTGTCCACGCGCGCTCGATCACCGACTACTTAGAAGCGACCGGTCGCCAAGTGCTAGGCGTAGCGCGCTTTGATCAGTGGTTTGAGCGCTTGGGCATCGATGCAGAGTACTCACGCGGCACGCAGCTGTGCGCGCTGCACCGTCGCGACTTTGCTCGCTTTTGGCTGGGGCTGCTCGGTCAAGTTGGACTTAGCTGTGATCCCGGTACGTTTGTCTCGCCCGAGACGGCCCTGGTGCTGTTTACGCCCACCGAGTACCAAGATCGCATGCGCACTCTGGCCGAGCAGCCTACGCGCTTCGACTCAGACCCGTGCTCAGCGGGAACCGCCGTCATGCTGCAGTACCTACGCTACCTGCTGGTCTTTGAGGAACGCAACGAAGACGACCTAGCCACCGGTGGAGTGTGGATTGCCGCAGGCGCCCCACCATCGTGGTTTGCTCCCGGTCAGAGCTTTGCGGCCCACGAGCTCCCAACTGAGTTTGGGCCGATCTCGCTGCGCTGCGAGTCCACGGCCACCACCGTGACCTATCACCTTGAAACGGCTCGCCCAATGGCTCTGGAGCTGTTCTTTTTCGATACGACCGGTCGGCAAAAATCAACCTGGGCCCGGGTCAGCGGCCTCGGCACCATCGTTCTTTCCCGAGGCTGAATATTTTCCGGCATAGCGCGCTCTCAATGATTAGGTTGAGGTGACGGCCCAGGCATCCAAGTGCGCAAGATTGCCCCCGCTGTCACCTTTGAGTTGCACGACCCCTTCGCCTTTTGGAGAATGCCCACCATGCGAATCCGAAACTACTTCCGCCGTGCTGACCGCGTGCAGCAAGGACTCCGGCTGGGTCTTTTGGGGATAGGTCTGAGTCTGGGCACAGCAGCCCTGCAGCCTGCCGTCGCCCTGGCCGGACCAAAAGACTTCGTAATCTATACCACTCGCCTCGGTGGTGACGCAGAGCAGGCAAAGCCCTACATCGACAAGTTTGCGGCCTACCTGGACAAGACCACCGGCTGGGCGGCAGGCTCGGCAAAGGGTGTCTTTCTGCCTTCTCGCAAAGAAGTGCTGGCCGCACTGCCTACGCAAAAGCCCGGCTTC
>JAGNNG010000465.1 GCA_017990795.1 Deltaproteobacteria bacterium | reverse complement strand
GATATCCACAGTATCCGCAAGGGTATCCGCAAAACCCACAGGGGTATCCGCAGTACCCCCAGGGATATCCGCAAAATCCGCAGGGATATCCGCAAAACCCGCAGGGATATCCGCAAAATCCGCAGGGATATCCGCAAAATCCGCAGGGATACCCACAGTATCCGCAAGCCTATCCACCCCCCCCGCCAGCAACGGCGCCAGTGGTACCTCCCGCTGCGACGACGCCCGCCGCCGATCAGAGCGCGCGCCTCACTTTTACAACCGACAGCGAAGAAGTGCGGGGGCTGCTCGGTGCTTGTCTGGATGCCTTGGATAACTACCGGACCGAGGCTGCACAGAAAAAGTGTGAGGCTGCTGTGGCCAAAGATGGCAGCTCGGCGGTGGGTTATGCGCTGCTGGCGCAGGCGGCCACGGTGAAGTCGGTGATGCAGAAGCGCATCGGCGAAGCGCAAGACGCCATGGGCAAGCACTTCCCCAGCGAGGGCGAGCGCCTGCTAGTCGAAGCCATCTTGGCGCAGCTTGAGGACCGACGACCGGCAGCCCGGGCCGCGCTGGATGCGCTGGTGTCGACGCTGCCCGGCGAGCGGCGCGCGCACTACTACCGCGGCCTGCACCGCTATCGGCAGGGCGACTTCGAGGGCGCGCTCGGTGACTATCAGAAGGCGACGACGCTCGATCCTAAGTTTGGGCCTGCCTACAACGCGACCGGGCATCTGCTCTTGCGGCGCGAGAAGCTGGAAGAGGCGCAAAAGGCGTTTGAAAAGTACGCCGAGGTGCAGCCCAAGGAAGCCAATGCGCAGGACTCGCTGGCCATCTTGCACCTGCGCAAAAATGAGCTGGGTCCGGCAGTGGACGCGGCACGCAAGGCGCTGGAGCTGGACCCGCGCTTTTTGAAGGCCAATGCTCGGCTGGGCGACGCGCTGTTGTTTCAAGGCAATGCGCAGGCGGCGCGGCGGGCCTACGGCGTGCTGATGGCGTCGGCAGATCCGGTGGAGCACCACGATGGCGCGATGCGCACGGCGCGCAGTCGGCTGCTGGAGACGGGGCTGGCGCCGCTGGCCAAGGCGATGCAGGAAGCCGAAAAGGACTACACCACCGAGGCGGAGACGGCCAAGCGGCTGCACCGCAAAGCCGACCAAGTGCGAGCGCTGCTAGAGCTCGGGCGGGTGCAGCTGGAGCGGGCGGCACTGGCGGAGGCGGCGCGTACGGTGCAGCAGCTGCGCGAGCTACTGGAAGAGCATCCGGACGCGGCCTCGATGGACGCCAGTAGCGATGGTAAGACCGACGGTAAAGCCGATGCCAAGGTAGATGCCAAAGCAGCGGCGGACAAAGAGAAAGCGGCACCGACTCTGACGGTGGATGAGCAGACGCGCTTTGCGGGCGAGGTGCTGGTGCTACGGGCGCTGCTGCTATCGGCGATTGGCGAACGCGAAGATGCCGAGGAGCGCGCCGTCGAGCTAGAGAAGCTGCTGCGGGGTCCAGCGGGGCCGCAGCGTGCGCGCGAGCTGCGTGGCGACATGGCGGCGCGGGAAGGCGAGCGTCACGTCGTGGTCAAGCAGCTAGAGCAGAGCGTGCGGGCCACCGCCAAGTTTGCGCTGGCGCTGGCGCTGTCCGGCGGCAAGCCTGGTGAGCAGATCGATGTCGGGCAGGGCCGCGGCCTGATGGAGGAGCTTGGCCGTCGCAACGTCAACGACCTGGAGACGGCGCTGACGCGAGGACGGGCGCGCAGCTGGCTAAAAGCCAACCCGGTCAAGCCCGAGGGCAAGCCCGAAGGCGCGGCTCCGGCCAAGCTAGAGGTCAAGTCGGACGCGAGCCCGGCGGCCAAGGAAGCGAAGCTGTAAGCGCTCGGGGCGCTGCTGGCGGTGGCTTTTGCGCGGAATTAGAGCCGCAAAAGAGTCGCGAAAGTTGGGAACAGACAGCAGCCCTCGATCGTCAACCCTGCGATCTGGCGACTGCCCGCACTCTAGAGAGGCGCGGCAGCTCGCGGCTAGTCATGCAACGTCTTGCACAGAAATGGAAAGGAACACCCCACATGAAAGCCCTGCGGAATTCTCTGTTTGTTCTGGCGCTGTCGCCCTTGGTTGCTTGCGGTGGGTCGCTTGCGCAGTCCGATGATGGGCAGACGGCTGCTGACTCGGCGGATACGGCGGATGTGACCACGGCGCTTAGCTCGCTGACGAGCGACGGCTCGGACATGGCGGCAGCGACGGGCGATGCGGCTGCGGCGGGAGCCAAGGCTGGGGTCATGGCCAAGCTGAACCCCTCGGGCTGCGTGACTGCCAATGCGGTGGCCAACGTGGTCAGCTACACGTTTAACAACTGCACGGGTCCCTATGGCTTGGTGAAGCTGACGGGCACCGTGACTGCGACGTATACCAAGGCCAATGCTGGGGCCAGCCTAGCTGTGGCGCTGACCTCGACCAACCTAGCGGTCAATGGCGCCCAGGTGTCGCTAAACAGCACGTCGGTGATCTCGGGTCCGCCGACGGCGCGCACCGCAACGGTGACGACCATGAGCAGCGCGACCACGGCCAATGGCAAGTCCATCTCGCACTCGGGCGCGTACACGGCGAAGTGGGACGGCATGTGCGTCAGCCTAGACGGCGCATTTTCGACCAAAGTGGGTCTTGCCAGCTGGAACACCGTTGTGACCGGCTACAAGCGCTGTAGCGGCGTCTGCCCCGAGTCGGGCAAGGTCGTGATCAATGGCGCGGGCGGCACTGCAACCATCAGCTACACCGGTAGCACCGTGGCGCTGGTCCTGACCTCGGGCGGCGACACCGGCACCATCACGCTGGCCTGCGGCAAGTA
>JAGNNG010000464.1 GCA_017990795.1 Deltaproteobacteria bacterium | reverse complement strand
GCAATACGCTGTTGCCCCCGGATGCGGCGCTGCTGTCACGACCGCAGATTCAGGTGCTGCAGGTCCTGGCAGCAGCACGAGCGCAGAGCCGAGCTACCTCGCTGGCGACGCTGATGAAGCAGCCCGCCCTGGCCCAGCAGCCACGCGCCGAGCTAACTACCGCGGTCCGTCAGCTAGCAGAGCGCCAGCTGCTGACGCTAACTCAGACGGTGTTGGCCGGAGCCTCAGCGCCACAAGTGACCCTGGTGCAAGTCGCGCAGGGAGAACCAACAGTGCAGCAGGCGAGCTTTTTGCGTCGCTCCAAGACCTGCGCAGCGCTGCTCGCGCACTTACAGCAGCACGGTCCAACGCCGCTGCCAGCACTGCGCGAGCGCTGGCCCAGCGCCAAGGACATCGTCAAAAAGCTAGCCGAAGCCGGACTGTGCAGCACCCAAGAGCAGTCGTCAGAGCAGCTGAGCGAACAATCGGCGGCAGGGCTACAGCCAAACGAGGTCGCAGCATCGTCCGACGGCAGTAGCGACAAAAGCGCAGCCTCTGCAGCTCTGCAAGCATCTGCTGCCATTCCCACTTTGACCGCAGAGCAAGCCACGGCACTAGCGCTGCTGCGTCAAGGCTTAGAGGTCAGCTTATCGTCGAGCAGTCCTCAGAGCAGCAGCCGCAGCCAAGGCTATCGCGCGTTTTTGCTACACGGCGTGACCGGCTCGGGCAAGACTGAGCTTTATCTACGCCTTATCGACGAAGCGCTCCGTCGCGGACGCACGGCACTGGTGCTGGTGCCCGAGATTGCGCTAACCCCGCAGCTGGCGTCGCGCTTTATGGCCCGCTTTGGTCGCGATGTCGCGGTGCTGCACTCTGCGCTGACGCCTGGGCAGCGGCAAGATGCGTGGCGCAGCATCCTCAATGGTCAGGTGCGGATTGCGCTCGGGCCGCGCTCGGCGTTGTTCGCGCCGCTCGCCAACTTGGGCGTTGTCATCGTGGATGAGGAGCACGACCCGTCGTTTAAGCAGCAAGACGGCGTGCGCTATCACGGTCGCGATGTCGCGCTGATGCGGGCGGCGCAGGCTGGAGCGGTGGCAGTACTTGGCTCGGCAACACCATCGCTAGAATCGATGGAGCTGGTGCGCAGAGGCAAGCTGGCACTGCTGACGCTGACGCAGCGCGCGACCGGCGTACCGATGCCCAAAGTCGAAGTCATCGACCTCAAAAAGCACGTCTTTGCTGAAGATCGCCTGCTGTTGTCGATGCCGCTGCGCGAGGCTCTGGAGCAAGCCCTCGCCGCTGGTGAGCAGTCGATCCTGTTTCTAAACCGACGCGGCTACGCGACCTTCCTGCTGTGCCAGCAGTGCGGCCATCGCCTCGAGTGCCCACACTGCGCAGTCACCTTAACCTGGCACAAGGGCGACGACGAGATCTGCTGTCACTACTGCGGTCACACCGAGCCCGTACCCGATACCTGCCCGCTGTGCCACCAGCGCTCGATCGCCCGGCTGGGACTTGGCACCGAGAAGCTAGAGGAGCAGGTGCAGCTATGCTTTCCCGAGGCGCGAGTCGCCCGACTGGATCGTGATACCGCGGGGCTATCGGGGCTAAACCGCGTGCTGTCGGCGATGCACCGACGCGAGATTGATATCCTCATCGGCACTCAGATGCTGGCAAAAGGGCACGACTTTCCGGGGGTGACTCTGGTTGGTGTGGTGCTGGCGGACACGGGCATGGGTCTGCCGGATTTCCGCGCCAGCGAGCGCACGTTTCAACTGCTGGCCCAAGTCGCCGGTCGCGCAGGTCGCGCGGGTCAGACTGGCCGCGTGCTCATCCAAACCTACAACCCCGAGCATCCCGCCGTGGCCTGCGCAGCGACGCACGACTACCTACGCTTCGCAGAGCAAGAGCTAAGTGCCCGGTTGTCGTTTGGCTTTCCACCCAGCTCGCGCCTGGGGCTTTTGCGGATTGATGGCGTGGACCCATACGCTGTGCGGACAGCCGCCGAGGAAGTCGCAGCCACCGTCCGTGAAGTCATCGCCAGCGCCGGTCCCGAGGTCGGTCCGATCACGCTGCTGGGCCCCGCTGAGGCACCGCTGTCCCGACTCAAAGGCCGCACGCGCTGGCAGATGCTGATCCGCGCGCCCAGTAGCAAAGCGCTGCGAGCGGTCCTGCGCCTGGCCCTGCGCACCAAGCTGCCCAGCGCCCTTCGCCTGCATGCCGATGTGGACCCCGTCTCGACGCTGTAGCGATGACCAGAGGATGACTGCCGCGACCCACGCGGTATTTCTATCGTGAGCTGACCGCAGCCGCACGGATCAGCAAGGTGAAGACATCTTGTCCATCGATCTCAAAACCAAACTCGCGAGCCGACCTGAGTCCGTTGCCAGCGTTGAGCTTTTGCCCTCCCTGCACGCCGCCGCGCACACTGGCGGCTACGCGTGGTGGTACACCGAAATTCACGACGCCAGCCAAGAGCGCTTTGGACTGACGCTAATTATGTTTGCGGGCTCGGTATTTTCGCCGGCCTACGCGGCTCAGCTGCGCCACGGCACCCCGCTGCGCGGTCTGGAGGTTCCAGCAATAAACCTGGTCCTGCACGAGAGCACCGGCCAGGGTCGCGCCCGCAAAGTCAGCCAGCGCGCCTGGGTCATGAACGAGTATCCAGCCAGCGCGCTACGCACCGAGGACCGCGCCATCCACATCGCTCAGAGCAGCCTCGAGTACCTAGGCGACGGCAGCATCCGCATCTTCATCGACGAGGACACCACCCGCTTTTTTGGTCGCCCCGGTCCCAAAGTGCGCGGCCACCTGCGCGTGCGACCCAGCCTGCC
>JAGNNG010000463.1 GCA_017990795.1 Deltaproteobacteria bacterium | reverse complement strand
AGGATGCGCTCGGGAACGGCGTGACCTGTGCCGATGATGCGGATGCGGCGCAGGCTGGGCTGCGAGTTTACAGAATGTGTACTGCTGGGCGTCTGCGGGTCGTCACTCATTCAGCCTCCGGTTGGCTGGTTTTCAGGATCGGAGCTTGCCGATGCTTCGGCGAAGCGGTGGGCGCTGACGGCGGCTTTGGTTGCCTCGATCAGCCCGGACTGTACGTGATCTTGCGCGACCTGAATCGCTCGCGTGATGGCCCGGGCGCTCGCTCGTCCGTGGCAGATCATCGCCACACCGTTGACGCCAAGCAAGGGCGCACCACCGCGCCCTTCAACATCGACGACCCGCTTGAGCGACTTGAGCGCTGGCATCATCAGCAAGGCACCCAGCTGCGCGAGCAGGGATCGCTTGACCTCGCTGCGCAAGAGGTCGGCCAAAAAGCGACCGGCTCCCTCAGCTGTCTTGAGGACCACGTTGCCGGTAAAGCCATCGGTCACCACCACGTCCAGTCCGCCGTCACGAAGCGGTGACCCTGCTGCCCGACGAAACTGAAACAGGTCCCGACCTTCGACGTAGCCGACGTACTCAAAAGCAGGGCTGGGATTCGCGATCAGCAAGGCATGGGTCTGCCGAAGCAGCGGCGTGCCTTTGCTGGACTCTTCGCCATTGGACAGCAGACCGACGCTCGGTCGTGAGCGCGGAGAAGACGTACACTGCTTGGCAAACGTCGCCCCGAGCACCGCAAACTGCGCCAGCGTCTGCGGCTTTACATCCACATTGGCACCGGTATCGAGAAGCACACACTCCCCGATGCGCAGCGGCGCACCAAACAAGCCGGGCTGCAGGGTTGGCATGGTCACGGCGATGCCCGGTCTGTCGAGCCCGCGCACTCGGCCAAGCACGAACAGCCCACAAGCCAGCATCGCCCCAGAGTTGCCCGCCGAGACGACAGCGGAAGCCTCGCCGCTGCGGACCAGCTCGAAGCCGACGCGCATCGACGACAGACGCTTCTTGCGCACTGCCTGGCCGGGATGATCATCCATGGTGATCACCTCGGGACAGTGATGAATCGGAATACCAAGGTGCGACGCGCCGAGCCGCTGAAGCTCAGCGCGGAGGCGAGACTCGTCACCAAGCAGGATGACCCGCGCGCCATGATCACGCACTGCCGCCGCTGCCCCTTCTACTTCAGGGCCCGGCGCGCTGTCGCCCCCCATGGCGTCGATCGCGATGACGTGAGCCATCGGAGGCGCCATCTGCCGCTTAGGCCTTCTCTGCCGGTGCCTCGTTCTCGGTCGGCTGCGGGATGATCACCCGCCCTTCCTTGGCCGGGCCGTACCAGCCGCAAGAACCGCAGATGCGGTGTGGCATCTTGGCGGCCTGGCAGTTGGGGCATACCGATGAAGCCGGCGTCGCCATCTTCATCCACTGCGCGCGACGCGAGTCACGTCGAGCACTCGATTGTCTTCTTTTCTGAACGGCCATGTTGCTGTGATCTCCAGGCTGATTGAGAGTCTGTAGTTAGAGTTTTACGTCGCGGAGCGCCGAAAGTGGCGACAGCTTACCGACAGGCTGGCAGGCGCAGTCGCCCTGGTTCTTGTCAGCGCCGCAGAGAGGACAAAGTCCGCGACAGTCCTCTTGACAGTAAACGGTGATGGGCACCGAGAGGATGATGTACTCGCGCACGATGGGCAGAAGCTCGACCGTCTCGCCGTTGTGATGGGCGTAGTCGAGGTCATCTACGTCGTCTACCCCGTCTTCACCCGCTGCTTCGCCGTCATGCTTCGCGAGAGCGGACGTAGGCGGTACAAAGACGGTGTGCATGCGCTGGTCAACGACTACTGTTGCGGGAGCAAGACACCGCTGACACGGCAGCGAGAGCTTCCCGGTCAGCTTGCCATCGCACAGCACGGTGACATTGTGTCGGCTCACCTCGGCGCGGAGATGAAGTCCCGACTGCGCTGCATCAACCTCTAGGTCGGCCAGTGCATCGGAAATAAGCGCGGCGGAAAGCGCACAGTCGATGTGCCTGTCCTTGTTTTCAAGGTCTTTCAGCCGGAAGCTAAGCTCGGTCATAATCACTACGCCTTGGAAGTCGCATCATAGAAAGCCGAGTCTTTCTGTCAAGATGGCCGTTCGGTCGCGCTGGTGTTTGCCGGCTTCCCGCTTGTGCTTGGGGCTTCCCCGCGTAAGATGCCGGCCATGCCAAGCTTCGTGGTGACAGCGGAAGAGGATGACAAGACCCTGGCAGCAGTGATTCGCCAGCGGCTCGGCGTAGCCTGGAGCACGGCGCGCGCGATGTGTGAGCGCAACAAGATTACGGTTGATGGCGTCCTGGCGGATGATCCCTCGCGCCGGGTTCGACTGGGCCAGGCTCTTGCGATTGACCACACCGCCCCGCGCCCGGTGCCTAAGGCGCTGGCGGTGGCCAAGCAGCGGATTCTCTTTGAAGACTCGCAGCTGGTGGTCATCAACAAGCCGGCGGGCGTGTCCAGCGTGCCGTACGAAAAGGATGAAAAGTTCACGGCGATGGACTTGGTCCGCGATGGCTGGCGGGCCGAAGGTCGCAAGGCCACCGAGCAGCCGCTGTATGTCGTGCATCGCATCGACAAGGACACCTCGGGCTTGTTGATGTTTGCCAAGACCCGCCCGGCGGAGCGCGAGCTGCAGCAGCGCTTTCGTCACCACGACATTCGGCGGCGCTACCTGTGCGTGGTGCATGGCTACTGCTTGGGGCGGACGATTGAGAGCTATCTCATCAAAGATCTCGGCGATGGCTTGCGCGGCTCGCTGGCCCCGTGCACGGTGGCGCTGGGGCACGGCGGGCGG
>JAGNNG010000027.1 GCA_017990795.1 Deltaproteobacteria bacterium | reverse complement strand
GGCTTTGGCTACGCGCAGCCCTAAGAAGTGGCCTTCCTGAAAGAAGGTCTGCTGTCGCTGCCACTGAGCGGCCAGTTCCTCGGGGACAACGGTGTAATAGGCAAACTCGGCACCAGCATCCCACGGTCGGCGCGGTGACCACAGCCGACGCAAGTTCTGCGCATGTCGCACCACCCGCTGCCCCAAGCTGCTTAGACCTTGCTTCACCAGACCGCCTCCGCAATGAACCGAAATAGGGTCGACAGGCCCGCTCAGACAAAGCGCTGCCGACCTATGCCGCCTCTCGGACGGCTAACGACGCAGGCGCTCTGCTTCAGCTTGTGCTTCGGCGAGCATGCGTGGGTGTTCCGCCGGATCAGCCCAGCGCGCCTGCCCCTCGGGAGGCAGCAGGTCCAGCGGGTCGAAGTAAAAAAAGAACGCGCCCGGTCGCACGGACGGCGCCGTATAGACCGAAATTCCCGTCGTGCGGTCGTAGTACTCATACGAGTGCGCATCGCGCTTGCCGCCCCCGCCCGGCGCATCCACCACAAACGTCGGGGTGTTAAAGCCCGCCGTCCGACCGCGCACAAACTTCTCTAGATCCAGCGAGGTCTGCAGCGTCGTGCGCAGGTCCTCTACACCTTTGACCAGATCGTGCTGATAGACGTAGTAGGGGTGGACGTTGACGTAGCCCAGCCGCTTGACCAGCAGCGCCATGGTCTCGGGCGCGTCGTTGACCCCGCGCTGCAGCACCGACTGATTGCGCACAAAGATGCCGCGCTCCATCAGCAGGTTCATGGCTTTTTGGGTGATCTCGGTAATCTCGCTGGGGTGGTTAAAGTGGGTGTGCAGCACCACCTCTTTGTGCAGCTTGCGACCGGTCTCGACCACGTGGGTCAGCGCGTCGAGCCACGCGGTATCAGTCAGGATCTTCTGCGGCATCACCGCCGGGCCTTTGGTGGCAAAGCGCATGCGCCGCACGTTGTCCATGCCCAGCAGCGTCACACCGATATCGCGCAGCTGCTGCGCCCGCAGGTTGTAGGCATCCCCGCCGGAGATCACCACGTCCTCAAGCTCGGGCCGCGAGGCGATGTAGGCAAACGCTCGCTTCCAGCGGTCCTCGTTGACCGTCAGCGAGACTTTTTCAACCTGCTGGGTATCGATGCCCACCGCATAGCTGCGCGTACAAAACCGGCAGTACACCGGGCAGGTATCTAGGGGCAGAAACAGCGCCTTATCCGGGTAGCGATGGGTCAGGCCCGGCGTCGGGGCGTCCGCCATCTCGTGCAGCGAGTCCAGGCCCAGCTTGGGATGATCAGGCAGCAGGCGTGAGGCCAGCGGGATGAACTGGATGCGCAGCGGGTCGCGATACGGATCGGCCCAGTTGATAAGGCTTAATAGATACGGCGAAACCCGCACGCTCATCGGCGCGCGCGCAAAGCCCGAGGTTGCGTCGGCGATAAACTCCTCGGATACGATATTGCGCACGGTGTGCAGCAGCTTATCGACGTTGGTGATGGTGTGCTTGGACTGCCACTTGTGGTCTAGGAAGGTGGCCTCATCGACGTCGGCATAGGCGGGAACATGCGCCCAAAACCGCCCCGACTTCAGGTTCTTGTGCACAAGCGAAGCCGGATCTACCGCAGGCTTTAGCGCTTTGGGAGGACCCCCGCTCACAGGAACACCGGCAGGTCCTGCCGAAGCTGCTGCGCCACCAAGAACTGGCAACGACTTGGATACAGGTATTTCAGACATGGTCTCACGCTTCCAAAAGCAGTCGGTTACAGCCGACTTGGGCAAGGTGCCTAAAAGGCAGCTCAAAACATCCGGAGCACTGGGTGGCTAACGGGCCAGCTTCAGTACAGCAGCTCACTTACGGTCAGTTGCAAAAGTGACCTACAACGTCAGGCTCGTGACGGATGTTTTGTGAAAACCACACGTTACCGAGGATAAGGAACCCGCCCCTGCCCTGTCAAACTGAAGCTAGGCACTCGAGGTTACGCCCTAGCCCACTAAACCAAAGCAGGGTGACTCTGGGGGTACCCACGTATGGGTGTTTAGGTCGGTTTGACGCCCTAAGTAGTCCTTGTGGACGGACCACTCAGACAAAATCGACTTCTTGACACCGCAGAAAGAGGCAGCTAGTTATGAGCAGAATCGATAATATCGATTGTCGAATTTAGAGAGATTGTAGCCTGCGTTTGTCCCAGACCCTTAAAGCCCTGCCAGATGGCTCCCTTGTCGTTGGTGCGGAACTGCCCATTGCAGTGCCCATGGACGAGTCATCCCTGAGCCGAAAGAGTCCCGGTCGCCCCCCGCTTCGCCAAGGTCCCAGAATCGGACTTGGTAGCCCAGTGGTCGCCCCGCTTGCGGCTCGCAACCCGCGCCGCCTAAAAAGCGCAAGCCGCCTACAGCTCTCGCTGCCCTTCATCCGCCCAGGTCACTTTACTTGTGCGCTCCCAAGCGCGCCGCCGCTGGCCAGAACAGCCTGCGCAAGACTTGCTTCGGCAGTCTTGTTCGCTCAGGCTGCCCTGACTGCCTCCGCTGGACCGACCGCGATCGACTCGCGAGCCGACTCCAGCGAGAAGCGCACCGAGCCGCGCGCCGCGACAAGTCAAGCGTCCTTGGGCACCACAAAGGATTCCCATGAACGAACAAGAGCCGGTCAGCGCGGACGCCCCCGCTGGCCAAGTAGGGACACAAGAGGCCCCTGCTTCCACCGTCACAGAGGTGACCTCCGCAGCTGAAGCGCAGCTGCCAGCCCCAATCGCAGCTACCGAAGCTGCTAGCGTCGCTGCTGCTACTCCGGAGTCACCCGCCTCTGTCCCAGCCGCGCCGTCGGCTGCTCCAGAGCCAACCCCGGCTGCTGCAGTCAGCACCGACGTGGAAGCAAAAGCGGCCACCAGCCTGCCGCTTAGCGAAGAGGACTACGGGGCCGCGCCCCAGACCTTTGCTGAGATGGCCCTGGCGGACGATATCCACCAAGCGCTACTCGCGATGGGCTTTACCGAGCCCCTGCCGGTCCAGCGCCGCGTCTATCGACCCATCCTGGCTGGCCGCGATCTCATCGTGCAGTCACGCACCGGGTCGGGAAAGACCGCCGCTTTTGGCATCCCTCTTATTCAATCGGTGATCGACCCCGCAGCCGATGTCAAAAACGGCCACCCGCAAGCGTTGGTGCTCGGCCCCACGCGAGAGCTGGCGCTGCAAGTGTCCACCGAAGTCAGTCGCATCGCCGAGCGTCGAGCGCTGACCGTCGTACCGATCTACGGTGGCGCGCCCATGGGTCGCCAGATGGACCAGCTGCGCGCAGGCGGCCACTTTGTGTCGGGAACGCCAGGCCGCATCCTCGATCACATCCGTCGCGGCACGCTGCATCTGGACCGCATCCGCGCCCTGGTACTCGATGAAGCCGACGAGATGCTATCGATGGGCTTTCTGGAAGACATCATCGAGATCATCAAGCGCTGCCCGCTCAATCGACAGACGCTGCTGTTCTCAGCGACGATGCCGGACGATGTGGTGCGGCTGGCCAGTCGCCATCAGAAGTCGCCGCTGCAGATCCAGATGTCTGAGGGCTCCATCAGCGCCTCGGAGATTACCCACGCCTACTACATGGTGCCGGGCATGGGGCGCACCCGTGACCTGCTCCGCGTCTTGGAAGTCGAGCGGCCTGACTCAGCGGTCATTTTCTGCAACACCCGAGAAGAGACTTCGACCGTGGCCGAGTACATGCGCAGCCAGGGTCTAGATGCCGAGGCCATCAGCAGCGACCTGTCGCAGTCGGACCGTGAGCGCGTGATGGGCCGCATGAAGGCCAAAGACCTAAAGTATCTGGTGGCCACCGACGTCGCCGCACGCGGTATCGACATCAGCGACCTGTCTCACGTCTTTAACTTCACTTTCCCCGAGTCCGCCGAGGTCTACGTCCACCGCACCGGTCGCACCGGTCGCGCTGGGAAGCGTGGCGTCGCCATCTCGCTCATCAGCCCGCGCGAGCTTGGCAACTTCTACTATCTAAAGCTGACCTACAAGATTCGTCCCGAGGAGCGGTCGCTGCCAACCGAGGCCGATCTGCAGACCATCCGCGAAGGTCAGTACTTCGATCGCTTGCAGGCCGACCTGGGGCTGCATGATCCAGCGCCCGTGTTCCGCTCGCTGCTCCGCCGGATCATCAGCAGCGAAGAGGGAGAGCGCCTCATCGCCAGCCTGCTGGAGCAGCACCTGCTTCAGCCCGCCAAGCCTGCTGTGGACACCGGACACCGGCCTAGTCACAAGTCAGATGCAGACTCACGACCGAAGCATCGCGGACGGAGCCACGATGACCGCCCTGCCCGCGATGCAGAGCGTGCCTCAGCGCCGACTCGCGTGCCACCGAAGGAAGCCGATGCCGCACCACCATCAGAAAGTGAGCCCCGTGTAGAAGGCGAGCGCGCGCCACGCAGCAGTGATCGGCCAGAGCCTCGTCGCGAGCGTGGTGACGAGCGCGGAAAACGGCGTGACCGACGCGGCGGCGACCAAGAAGAGCGGTTCTCCAAGCGTCGGCGTGAGCAAGACGAACGCACCGCTAGCGGTAGCACCCCAGCCAAAGCGCCTGCGACTGCGACTGCCGCTCTGCCAGAAGTCTCTCGTGAACAAGCTACGGTAGTAAGCGTGGCCGACCCCGCGGTAGTGCCTGTGACCGCTCCTGTAGCTGCACCAGCCGTCGCCAAAGCCAGCACAGAGAAAGCGGCAGCGGCAGGCAGTGGGGAAGCGGGCGAGGCCGCCGCCAAGGATGCAGGTGGCGAAAGTGGCCGGCGCTCCCGACGCAGAGGCCGCTCGGGTAGTCGACCGCCGCAAGAAGCGCGCACCGCAGTGCCAGGTCCCAGCGATGTCATTCATGCCGATGATGGCCGTGAGTTCTGGGAAGCCTGGGTAGACTCGCGCACGTCGACAGCCGCAGCAGGCACCACAAGCGCGGCAGCTGCACCGACTGCACCCGCGACGATCGCACCACCCGCTGCGGCCACGGCACCAGAAGCAGCGCCCGAAGCCAGCGTCAGCGATGACGGCAGCAAGAGCGCAGATGGCGAGCGTCGGTCTCGTCGGCGCAGTAACTCCCGGCAGGCCGCGACTCGACCCGTAAACGAAGGTGAGACTCGGCTGTATCTAAACCTGGGTCGCCGCGACAACATCAGCGAAGAGTCCATCGGCCAGTTCGTCGAGCAGCAAGGCATGGCACGCTATCCGCTGGAGCTGCACACCTCGCACACCTACCTCTATGTGCCAGATGCCCAAGCAGAGCCGGTAATCACGGCGCTGCACGGCAAGGCGCTAGGCGAGCGCACCATTCAGTGTGAGCGCGCCCGCCGCTAACGCACCCCCAGCGCTACTATCGCACTGCCCATAGCAATCAGCATGGGCAGTGCATTCTCGCTGCTTTCGTTTTCTGCCATACTTCTCGAAGTGTCGTCGCTAACCACGCAGCTTGCGCTTGGTCTCGTCGGAGCTGGCCTGTGCCTACAGCTAAGCTGCCGCGCGCCTCATCCTGCAACACCCCCGCCTGCGCCTTGCGACTGTCAGCCAGTGCCCAGCACAGTTCCCGCGCCAGCAAGCGGCTCATCGCACACCGTCACAACCAAAGCCACTTCTCATGGCGCAGCAGCTGAAGACAGGCCTCTGCAGCGCTGCTTTGCGGAAGACACTGCGCTTTCTCCACCTCGCTCACTATCGGTCCTGCTGGCAAGATCGGCAGACCTGTTTGAGCAAGCAATCCAGCACCAAAACCGAGGGCTCCACTCGCCAGCAAACAGCGGGACCTCTGGCGGTAGCGGCAAGACCAAGGCTAGCTCTGCACCTGCAACAACCGCAGCCAAAAGCTCGACTGTCACTCAGCTTCAAGAAGCGGCGCTGGCCTGCGCTGACGAAGCCCTACGAATCGAGGGCCGCTCGGTGGAAGCGCACCACAACCGTGGCCTCGCGCTTCAGGAGCTGGGACTTTTAGACCAGGCGCAAGCAGCTTTTACCCACGCTCTCGCCATCGATCCCAGTGATCCTGAGACGCTAGCTGCCGCAGCCGAGCTTTTTATCAATGTGCTGCCACCCAGCGATGAAAATACAGCTATCGGCATGGAGTATGCGCGCCGAGGCAAACAGCTCCTGCAGCGTAGCCTCGCCAGTGCAGCATCGACTAGCCGCGCCCTGGCACGACCGAAGCCTCACGGCAGAAGTCGAGAGACTCATACTGCCAACCTCGATAGCGAGCGAGCGGCACCGGCAGCCCGCCCCAGCCAAGCGCTGCTGGCTCGACTGCTCCTATTGGAAGGGCAAGGGCTAAAGGACCTGGGACAGGTCAAAGCCGCGCTAGGTCGATTGGACGAAGCGATCGCCAACAGTCAGCCCGGCCACGGCATGCAAGCCCGCTTCGAGCGCGCGCTAACGCTGTTTGAGCTGTGCCGCTTTGCCGAGGCCCAGACCTCGTTTCAGCAGGTGCTGCAGCACTCGCCGGGCGATGGCTGGGCACACTATAACCTGGGACTGGTCTACGAGATGCAAGGCAAGCAGGCGCTGGCCGAGCAAGAGTTTGCCAAAGCGCAGCAGCTTGTACCCGACGCTTTTCCACCACTGCTGGCTATCGGGCCAGCTGAGTTCCGCGCGCTCGTCGAAAAAGAAGTGCAGGCTCTTAGCAAAGAGCAACAAGCAGAGCTGCGGCAGGTAAGCCTGCAAACCGTCGATCTACCCGATGTGAGCGATCTGGTCGCAGACGATCCGCCACTAGCTCCCACCATCTTGGGCATGTTTCGCGGGACGCCCCTGCCACCGCAAAGCATCGCCGTCGCCAAGCACCCACCGGCAGCCCATCAGCGGCCCGAAAAGCCCGTCGATAACGACGAGCGAACGATTTTCCTATATCGAAAAAATCTACTCCGCGCAGTGCTCTCGCCCAAAGAGTTAACAGAGCAGATACGCACCACCCTGCTGCATGAGCTGGGACACCTGCGCGGCGAAGATGACGCAGAGCTGACGGCGCGAGGCCTCCAGTAATGACGATGAGCCACGCAGCGTCGCTGCCAAGCACGCAAAAGGGCCCTGCGCGAAGAAACAGCCCACAAAAAATCCCGAAAAATAGGGGTCGCGGTGGCAAGCGCGCTGACTGGGTAAGGGCTGATCATTTTAGTGGCTGGGCGTCGGCCTGGGCGTCGGAAGGACAAACCGCGAGCGTACTGACCTCGTGGTCTTTCAGACGATGGATTGACCAAACACCAAGCTCAAAGGTAAGCTGAGGCGGCTGTGAAGACTTGTCCTCAGTGCCAGATCAAGTACCCAGACGTGCTTGAGTTTTGCCCTCGGGACGGGACCCAGCTGCCCGGGGACCCGGCGGGCAAAGAACCCGTTGTAGACCCGATCTTAGACACGACCATCGATGGTCGGTACGCAATCGAGTCGCGACTAGGCGAAGGCGGCATGGGCGTGGTCTACAAAGCCCGCCATGTCCTGATCGACAAGCCGGTGGCGATCAAGATTCTGCGCAAGGAAGCCGCGCAGGATACCGCCGCCGTGCAGCGCTTCATCCAAGAAGCCAAGTCGGCCTCCAAGATCAATCACAGCAACATCGTCGATATCACGGACTTTGGCGTGCTCGCCGACGGGCATGCCTACTTCGTGATGGAGTTTTTGCAGGGCTCGACGCTGGCCCAGGCGATCGCCGAAGGTCCGATGGAGTCGTCGCGGGTGTGTACGATCGGAGCGCAGATGGCGCGCGGTCTACACGCAGCGCACACCAAAGGCATCGTCCACCGCGACCTAAAGCCCGAGAACATCTTTTTGCTCGAGCGCGAAGGGCAGCGCGACTTTGTAAAGATCGTCGACTTTGGCATCGCCAAGGTCGGTGGCGGCCAGAAGCTCACGCAGGTCGGCATGGTGCTGGGAACCCCCGAGTACATGTCGCCCGAGCAAGCCACCGGTCAAGAGACTGACCACCGCGTCGACCAATACGCCGTCGGCTGCATCATGTACGAGATGCTGACCGGCGCAGTGCCGTTTTTGGGCGAGCGACCCGCGCAGACGCTGACCAAGCACGTGTTTGAGCCGGTCATTCCGCCACGCAAGCGCAAGCCCGAGCAGAATATCCCGGCCTCGCTGGAAGCCGTAGTGCTGCGGACGATGGCGAAAAAGCCAGAGCAGCGCTTCCCCTCCATGCGCGATCTGGAGCTAGCGCTGGCCCAGGTCGAGTCCGAGCTAAAGTCGGGTCGGGTCGTGATTGACGACGCGCGCCTGAGCAACCCTCCGGGCACCGGTTTGCAAAACCCAAGCCCACCGCAGCTGCCCGCCGTACCGACGTTCCAGCCCGGACAGCAGCCTGGCTCTGGCCCGATCCAGCTTCAAGGTCAGCAGCTGCCTCTGGGGATGGCGGGCTTTCCGCAGCCAGGGCCGCAGGCTCTGCAGAGCAGCTATCCACCAGGCACGGGCCCCATGGGCTCCGCGCAGATTGCGGCAACCCAGCGCGCCGGAAGGCCCACGCAAGAAGGCCTGCCAGCAGTCAAGGCGCGTCGCGTGCGCTCGATCCTGGCAGCCGTGGCCGGGGCGCTGTTGGTGGTCATCGTGCTGCTGGTGTACTTCCTAGTCAGCCAAGAGCCGGTCAAGCCACCGCCGCCGCCTCTCAAGCCGCCACCGATCACAGAGCCTGTTGTGCCAGTGAAAAAGCCGCCGGTTACGGTGGTCGAGCAGCCCGTACTGGTAACGCTGCAGATTTCTTCAAAGCCACCAGGTGCGGATGTGGTTATCGACGGCGAAAATCGTGGTGTGACGCCGCTGCGGCTGTCGCACAAAAAAGGCTCGGCAATGCACATCGAAGTCCGCAAGAAGGGCTTTGATAGCTATGTTGACGACCTGTCGCCCGAAAAAGACGACAACATCGACGTCCCCCTGGAAAAACAGGGACGCCCGACTGGCAAGCGCGACAGCGGCAAAAAGAACACCGGCAAAAATACCGGCAAGCCAAAAAATGGTACGGGTTCCACGGGTCTGCCCAGCGGGCTGCGCAATCCGTTCCAGAAATAGCTAGGCGGCACAAACCCGTAGTGGCGTATGCGCTGCTTTTCCCCGCAGGGCTGCCTCGGTCACTTTCGGTACACGGTACGATCGCCGCCAAAGCCAGCTGCGCAAGCTCTGTCACTACGCCCTCAGAGTCCCCCGCTTGGCTCGCTCGCCCACGGACACAACGACGAGGACGAAGCGATAGTCTCCACCTAGTCTCTGTGATAATCTTGGGAGACAGTGCCGACACCCAATAAGCCGGACGATGCCTCTGTCCGAGGTGCCGAACGGCCAGCACAGCCGTCTGCCAAGCCGCCGATCTCGCCTCCCGCAATCGGACAGGCTGCGTCTGCTAGTGCACAGCCTGCAGCGACTAGCTCCGCTGCTGCCGATGACGAAGCCGCCGTAGCAGCGCGCGCAGATGCCCAAGCTGAAGATGCCGAGGCGAAGCTTGCCCGCATGACCGAGGCTCCTGACCCCTATCTGGGCACGATCCTCGGCGAGCGCTACAAAGTCCTGCAAAAGCTCGGGGCTGGCGGCATGGGCGCGGTCTACCTGGCCGAGCACGTCGTCATCGAGCGCAAGGTAGCGATCAAGATCCTGTCGCAAGACTTTGCGCACAAAGCCGATCTGGTGCAGCGCTTTATCCAGGAAGCTCGCGCGGCTGCTCGCATCGGGCACGAAAATATCGTCGAGGTCTACGACTTTGGCGAGACGGCCTCAGGCTCTGTGTTCTTTGCGATGGAGTACCTGGAAGGCCAAGATCTGGCGCAGCTGATTCAAAAGGCGGGCTCTCTGCCGGCTGCGCGGGTTCGTCATATTGCCCTGCAGATCTGCCGAGCTCTGGCCGCAGCGCACACCAAGAAGATCGTTCACCGCGATCTAAAGCCCGAAAATATCTACCTAATCGAGCGCGAGGGCCGCACCGACTTTGTAAAAGTCTTGGACTTCGGCATCGCCAAGATGAGCACCATCGAGGAAGGCCCAGGGCGCCTGACGCGCACAGGCATGATCTTTGGTACCCCCGAGTACATGTCGCCAGAGCAAGCGCGCGGCGAGGTTCCGGATCACCGCGTCGACATCTATGCGCTCGGCTGCATCTTGTACGAGATGCTGACGGGGCGTGTGCCCTTCCAAGCAGAAACGTTCATGGGCACGCTGACCAAGCACATGTTCGAGATGCCAGAGCCTCCCAGCCGTCGCTGTCGCATCCCGATCCCGCCCGAGCTGGAAGCAGTCTGTCTGCGCGCGATGGAAAAGGACCGCGACCGGCGCTTTCAGACCATGCAAGACGTTGCGCAAGGGCTAGAGAGTGAAGGTCCGCTGCCACCTCTGCCGCCGCTGGTCGGTGATCCATCGCTGCAGATGCAAGCGGCGAATATGCAGCAGAACATGCTGCAGGCGGGCATGAACTCGCTGCAAA
>JAGNNG010000026.1 GCA_017990795.1 Deltaproteobacteria bacterium | reverse complement strand
AGGAACGACCCGGCCAGGTCAATGTGCGAGATGAAGTGGTGGCTGATGAGCGGCTGCGACTCGCTGAAGCTCCCGTCGGCGGACACCGTGCCGAGGACCAGCGGGTTGTGCGCATAGTTGAGGGTAATGCCCGCCGCGAAATACCGCGTCGAGGAATACCAGGGGTGATCCACTGCGAAGGACCACTCGCCTGCAGCAGTCGGTTCGTAGCGGTTCAGCTGAAACCCAGAGTTTGGCGCCGACTGAGCGTGGGCCACAGAGCCAGCAGCAAGCAGTCCACACAAAGCAGGAACAAGCGCTGGCAGTACGAGTCGTTTCATGGCAAGTCGCACAACTACCCTCCATTGCTGAGGATTGCAGAGCCGAGCAGTCTTTTGCGGGTCCATCGAGGACGCGGCTGAGTGCTCTGCTCGTTTGATAAAAAACCTAAAAGCGCGAGCAAGAACCTAAAACTCGGTCGCCGCAACACCTGCGACGACCGAGCAATGCTTACAGACTAGCGCTCGACCTTGCTGCGGCGGCGACGAGCCAGCACGGCAAAGCAGGCCATCGCCATCGCGGCTGAGCCCCACAGGCTTGCGCTGCTAGAGCTGCCCGAGAGCGTGCAACCAAAGCCGCCACCCGCAACGCGGTAGTTGGCGAAGGTCAGCTCCTCAACGAAGGTGTTGTCAGCAGGATTGGGGTCCGTCGAACCCGTCGAGTCAGCAACAACCTTGACCCGCACTGCACCACCCGGAGTGCCACCATTACCACCGGTGCCACTGGTGGGGTCCTGAACCAGCGTGATGACGATTGAGGGCGTGGTGCTGCCCGCCGCAATCGGCTGCGTACGGGTGCAGTTCACGGTGCGCTCAACAACCATGCAGCGCCAGCCGGGGCCCGCATCAACGTTTTCAATCTTGCCGCCACCTTGCGGTAGGTCGTACGAAACCGTCGTCGGACCAGGAGCCCCCGCTGGACCCTTGTTGGTCACGTCGATGGTGTACTTGGCCTTGGGTGGCTGGCCCTCTTGCGGCGGCAGGATCTCGTGCTTGACGTTAACTGTCAGGTCCGCCGTTGGCTTCGGGCAAGTATTGGTGGCGACGTTGCAGGTACGTCCTCCGCAGTCAGCGTCGGTCATACAACCGCAAGCGCCACTCGCCAGACACTGCGTACCGGGGCCCTCAGGAGCGCAAGCGCTCTTGGCCGTGGGGCTGCACTGAACGCACTTGTTGGCTGGCGAGCAGACCTCAGTGCCACCAGGAGCACCTTTGCAATCAGCGTCGCTGGTGCAGGAGCTAGAGCAGCGCGCCGGCATCGCCTTCACATCACAAACTGGCGAGCCCACCGTGCAGTCGATGTTGCCCATGCATGGCGGAACCACAATCACCGTCGGCGAGTTAGGCGCAGTGCCATTGCCCGAGGGGAACGAAGTCGAGCCCGAGCCCGGATTGCTACCCGAGGTTGCAGTGGTCGTGCTCTGGGTAGGAATTTCGCCAACGGCATTGTCATCAATCTTCACCTGATACTTGATGACCACCGGCTTGTCCGTCGGGTCCAAGGTTCCACCCTGGTTGCCACTAGCGCCCTTACCAATCCGGATGCGCAGGATTCCAGTCGCGGGATCGAAGTCGACTTGGTCGTCGCCAATCGTGTCGGTCTTCGGACCGTTCTGGCCTGCCTCGGGACCATCTATAAACTTCACAGAGCCCGGCACGTAGCTGACGCCTGGCGGCAGCTTGTGCTCGATCACCACGCCGCTGCCGATGTCGTCGCCAATATTCTTGGAGGTCGACGTAAACTCCACCACATCGCCAGGACGAGTACTGGTTCCTGGGGGCGTCGTCAGCACGGTATCGATGATCGGCTTTTTACTCTGGATGGCCGTCGCCAGCATGCCCAGGATGTAGATATCGTTGACCGACTCGGCGGTGACGGTTGCAGTGGTATCGCCGGGCTTGACCAGCGAGGAGATATCCACGGTATCCAGATCCAGACCGCTCATGCTGCCTGCGGTGCCGGCCAGCTGCGGCAGATCGCCCACAACCGAGACCGGTGTTCCCAGGTTGCTTCGGCTGCTGTTAAAGAAGTCCGTCGCTGGGTTCTGAGCATCCGTCAGCGTCGCGCCATTAAACTTCAGCGAGTCCAGCTTTTCCGGATCGCCTTCGTAGCCAATCACTGCCAGCTTGCCACTCGGGGTTCCAGCAGGAACGTTCAAGCCATTGAGGGTGAACTCTACTTTGGCACCACCCACGACCGGCTCAAGGCCGTCGAAGATGGCGATGTTGCGGATGGGATCCTGATCGCGCTTGTAGACCACGATGATCGACCAGGCGGCAAACTGGACATCGCCCTCGATGTTAACTACCGAGCGACGCGCTACATCGGTCAGCCGATAGGTACCTTCGCCGTAGGTCTGCACTAGCTTGGTAATGTCCGCCGAGGCCTGATAAACAAGCCCAGCGCCACCACCGAGCTTGGCAGTCGCATCTGCTGGCAGTGGCTTAATCATCTGCGAAAACGGCTTGGTGGAGCCGGGACGGTCAAGCAGGACCGGGCTCTGCGCAACAATCGGGTCTTCCGCAATCAACCCGCCCCAGTACAGTCGAGCATAAGTAACCTGAGCCCCTGCCGGCAGCTTTAGGACAGCGGAAGTACGAGCGCTCTCCGGAGGAATCGTGATGTCCGCGCGAGCCTGACCCGGAGCAGGATCATCTGCCCGCCAAAAAATATCGGGGGCACTGTCATCCAGCCCGTTGACACCGCACATACCGACGGTGCCAAGCATTGGCTTTGGCAGCATGATGTCGGTGCGGCAGTCATATCCAAGCGTGTTACCAATCAGCAGCATGTCGCCGCGCTGGTCGGTCTGAAACCTCAGGGCCGGTGCAGCTTCCGCGGACGGAACAACCGTCGCAGCAAAAGCACACAATGCCGTCAGCATGGCTGAGCCTACAAGCTTGCGTAGGCCAGACATCCTCGTCGTCCTCATAAAGGGCCTCCTTATGTACCTAGTGTGCCAAATTGCTAATGGCTACAAGGGTCTAGTCGTGTACCGGGTCATTATAGGTGATTCTTGTCACTTGACGCTATCACAACAATAGCGTTTTTGCGCACAAGCCGCCAAACACCCCAATATTACGCCGATTAGCCTACAGCGTAGCCGACCGGTGACTGCATCACCTACATAGTTAGGCAATCTCGGGTGCGATGTACACCACCCCACACTGTCGCATCAGAGACGACAAGACGCACTATGCGCTGAACTGAGTCAGCAGCGGCCAAGCTTTTCCAACCATTGCAGCGATAAGCAAGCAGTCGCCAAGACGCGCACTACTGGCCAGGAAAATCAGATTACCTATTTGGAGAAAATAGGCCCTCAAAATCATAGAGAGTATCTATTGCAATATGAGCCGCAGACTGATCCTGACCATAGCGATTGCCCGCTCGCACTGCGATTACGGTCATCCCAGCAGCTCGCGCAGACGCAATGCCTGCGACGGAATCCTCAACAGCTACGCAGCGCTGTGGTGGACAGGCCAAGGCTGCGGCAGCGTGTAGATACGGCTCGGGCGACGGCTTGCCGCTGGCGTACTCGCCTGCACAAAATGACACCTGAAAGCAGGAAGCAACCTGCAGCGCCGACAACATCAGCTCAGCCTCGGGTCGAGTGGAGCCCGTGACCAGCGCACAGGGGACTTTTGCCGCTGCCCAGCGCACGACTTGCTGCGCCCCTGGCAACATCCCAGCCCCATTGCGTGCGAACAGCTCGACCCGCGCCTTAAAGACCAGCGCCTCAAAAGCATCTACGTCCAGCGCCAGCCCACCGTGCGAATAGATGAACTTGTAGATCTCGGTAAAGCCGTGGCCCACGACAAAATCCCGCTCGGTAGCGGATAGGTCACGACCCAGGCTGCTTAGCGCGAGCGCGATAGCATCAGCGGCTTCGCCTTCGCTGTCTACCAGCGTCCCATCCAGGTCAAAGCACACAGCTGAAACGTCTTGCCAAGAAAGCGGAAACATTCAGCTTAGTATGTCGCTCCAGCCCCGACCGGCGCAAAAAAATCCGGAGAATTCCCGCACATCAGCCGGCCCCAGTGGAACTTCGCTCCGAGCAAACTACGACTGGAAGCTCCGTTGGCAATGCAGGCAGGCTCTAGCCACACTTTTTTTGCTATGTACGTTCGCGGCGGCAAGACTTTTCTGCTATGCAGTGGGGCAGTTTCGCAAGTCAGTAGTAGTTACTCGGGCCCGAGTGGCGAAATCGGTAAACGCAGAGGACTTAAAATCCTTAGCCGCAAGGCGTGCGGGTTCAAATCCCGCCTCGGGCACAGCGCGAAAGCTCCGCGCGCAGACGATCTTCTTCTTGCTGGGTGGCCACGCCCAGAGCAGCCTCTGCTAGGCCCCTCTTGGCCAAAGCGGCGGCACTACCAATGAAGATCAGCTGTCTTCGTGCGTGATTTAGCGGCGAATCCGCAGCGATCACATCGAGCTCTACCCGATCGCCGACGGCTTGCACCTCTACGGCAACCAATTCACCGCCTACTTCTGCATCAACAATGCCTTTGATCCGAAAGTAGCGGTCCGCCTCGCCATCCAAAAAGTCTTCCAGAGCCTGCAGATCGACGGCATCCGGCACCGGCACTGTGCAGGCCGAGATGCCATGCGCCGCAGGCGCGCCGACACCGTGGGCATGAGCCCTAGCCTCTGTCGGCTCGCCATGGCCAGGAGCATGGTCGTCCATCAAGTGATCCTGCGCCTCTGCTGACAGCCGACCACCAGGCAGTAGGCTGCTGTGGCCAATCAGCAGAGCAGGGTCCACATCTGCGCGCTCACACCAAAGCACCGTCGCGCGTGGAGCCAGCGTCGCAACCAGTCGTTCAAGCTCAGCCCGCTCGGTCGGGTCCGGAACCAAGTCGCGCTTGTTAAGCAGCACCAGATCGGCAAAGCGAGCTTGGTCCTCAAACAGCTCAGGAAACTCGCGCAAGCTCTGCAGAGCGTTGTGCGCATCGATCAGCGTCACTACCGCATCCGTCTGCACAGGCGCATCAAAGCCCAGCGCATTGATGGCAAAGCTCACCTCCGAGGCTTTGGCGACGCCGCTCGGCTCGACCAAAATATGCGCCGGTCGCTGCGCCAAGCCAGCGCCACTGCCCAGCTGCTGCAGCGCCTCCCCAAGATCTGAGCGCAGCGTGCAGCAGACACAGCCCGAGACCAGGCTAGTCACCCGCATCGTCGGCGTCACACCTTCACTGGCAATCAAATCCTGATCCAGCCCGAGCTCGCCCAGGTCGTTCACGATCACGGCAACAGTGGGGCCGATCACAGGGTCGCGCACGATTCGCCGCAGCAGCGTCGTCTTGCCGCTGCCCAAAAAGCCTGAGACCACGGTTACTCCGACCTTTTCACGCGCCATCTGATCCGCTCCTGTCTTGCGAAGTAGTCACGCTAAAGCCAGCGACCCCGCCCAGCAGCAGCTCAAGCAGCGGCAGGAGACTCGACAACGTCAGTCAGATAATAGGTTCGCCCGCGATAAAACTCGACGGCAGTACCGATAGTGGCGACAGCGCACGCGCCGTAAAGCAGCCACGCACCGATTGCAGGCGGAACCCAGAGCGCAAGCCCAGCCAGCAGCGCTACCCCAAAAGCCCGCAGGCCCCAAACCAGCGCCGAGGACTGCGCATTGTGAGCACAAAGCAGGTTGTCCAGACCACCCACCGCCAGCTCCATGCCCATGACCAGCATGATTACCCAGTGCGGCAACTCGGGGCGCGAAAACGCAAGGATCAGTAGCACTGGACCAACAATGCCGCCGAGGATGCGAACCCAGTCGCTCAAATCGAAGCGTCGCTGCAAAATCATCGGCAGCGACGGCGCTACATAACCCCAGCCAGAGAGCCATGTGATGCCGATCACCGTGAGCATCAGAAAGTCGGTGGTGGCAACCCGTCCAGATAGCCACATCGGCGGTAGCAGGACGCCCACCCAGCCAGCGAAGATGAACGTGCCCCACCAGAAGTAACGCTGCACCGCATAGCGCACGACGGCGAAAGCCAGCGGCAGCAGGGTACCAACGATCAGCACAATCAACATCGTGCGCTCGGGCAGCATCTGCAGGAAAAACAGAAAGCCACAGCCCGCCATCTGCGCCCACGCTTTGATCTTCGCTAGAAGGGTCGTACGCGGAGAGATATGCCGTCGCTCATAAGCCGAGCGCAGGCCGGTGATGACGTACTCGCGCATCAGGAACAAGCCAACCTGCCAGGGCACCAACCACTTCAGGTCGATAAGTGGCATGAAGGCGACCATCACAAACACCTTGTCAGCGATGGGGTCCATCAAGCGACCAAGCTCCGTGGAGCCGTACTTGCGCGCTAGCCAGCCGTCGACGAAGTCGGTGCAACCGACAATCGTCATAAATACCAAGGCAACCCACAGGGCCGTCTTGTTGCCATAAAGCAACGCCGCTCCGATCGGCAGCAGCAGGAGCCGGGACAACGTAACTTGATTAGCAGTGACGAGCGGCTTCTTCGCCATGGGCGAGCGAACCATAGGCGAGAGCCGCGCAGCGGTCAACGCTCAGTGCGCACGTACTCGCGCTAGCTGGGGCCCCGGGCGACGGTGCATCGCTTACTGAAGGAAAATATTAGAAAGGTAGTAAGGAGAGCTGCTGTAGCTGCAGTTTGTGATGCGTGCAGCCGTGCGAAATATCTGTGACCGGCTTAGTGCAGGATCAACCCAAACTGGCCGACGACCCATAGATCGCCAGGACGGCTGCTCCACAGGCTCGAGAGAGTCTTTTTTGTGGGGCTGAGAATCTTGGCCCAGGTGCTGCCACCGCTCCAGTGCAGGATGACGCCACCGGCACCAGCGGCCCACACGTCAAACTGCCCGTTGCCGTATAGACCATTTAGGTCTTCAGTCGTGCCGCTGCTGTAGTCGGTCCAGACCTTGCCGTTCCAGTGCTGCAGCAGGCCGCGAGCTCCCGACGCCCAGACAGCATCGGTTTGGCTGCCATAAAGGCTGTAGATTGCGCGCCCGCCAGCATCCTCTTTAGAGACTTTGGACCAAGCCGTACCGTTCCAATGCACGATCACGCCGTTCTCACCGGCGGCCCACACGTCTTTGTCGTGGATGCCATAGACGGCATACAGCGTCGGAGGAGCACGGCCAGCTGCACCATCGATATTGGCAGGAACTGCCGCCCATGCCTTGCCATCGTAGTGCAAGATGGTGGCCTTCTCGCCCACGGCCCAAACATCGCTCGCGCCCAGCGCAAACAGCGCATGCAGGTTGGACGTAGCGCCACTGTTCTGCGGTTCCCAACCTTTGCCCGCATTGTGCAGCAACGTCCCCTTGTCGCCACAGGCCCACAAGCTAGCCGCGCTAGAGCCGCTGATGCCATGCAAGTCGTTGGTGGTGCCACTGGGCATTACCACCCAGGCCTTGCCATCCCAGCGTGCAATCGTGCCTTGTTTGCCGACGGACCAGACATCGTTCTGGCCGGTACCAAAGACGTGCTCCAGGCTCTGACCGGTGACCGCTGGCATCGTCACCCACTGCTTACCGTTCCAGTGGCGGATCTGGCCACTGACACCCACGGACCAGACATCGTTGGCGCCGGTACCAAAGACGCCCTTGAAGGTGCGCTCGGTGCTACCCACGGCCTCGGCCCACAGCGAGCCATTCCAGTGCAAGATCATGCCGTTATCACCGACGACCCAGACATCCTGCGGACTGGAGCCCCAGATGGCATTTAGCCACGGAGCCCTCGGGATGTGCATCTGATCCCAGGTCTTGCCGTTGTAGCGATGGACCGTGCCCTCAGGACCAAAGCGCCCACCGACAGCCCACACTGAGTCTTCCGAGAACCCCCAGACGGCGTTTAGGCGCGTCTCGGTCCGGCCCCAGGCCTTCCAAGCGGTGCCGTTCCACTGCAGGATGATTCCGTCGCTGGCATCACTACCACCAACGGCCCAGATGTTCTTTGCGCTAGAGCCCCACAGCCCGCGTAGCTCGATCTCAACGCCACTTGGGACCGGGCTCCAGTCGTTGCCGTTCCAGTGCAGGATGACGCCCGCTTCACCAACGGACCAGACGTCCTTGCTGCTGGTGCCCCAGACATCCTTGAGCTGCTCCCGCGTGCCACTAGGAATCTCTGACCACTGGATGCCGTTCCAGCGCACGGTGACGCCATCTTTGCCCACGGCCCAGATGTCGTCGTTGCCGCTGCCCCAGATCGCATTCAGATAGGCCTTGGTCGGCACGCCCTGCACTTCGGCCCAGGTCGCGCCATTCCAGCGCAGGATGGTGCCGTTTTTACCGACAGCCCACAGGTTGTTCGAGCCAAAGCCCCAGACGTCCTGCAGGTTCTGCTGCGTTCCGCTTGGGACCTCTGTCCAGACCATGCCGCTGGCTTCAAACTGCTGCTGCGCGGGCTGCACGACTGGAGGCGGCGGGGCAATCGCAGGCAACACCACCAGCTTGACCAGCAGTGCTACCAGCGCCAGGCCGCAAGCGCCCAGGACGCCGTATAGCGCCTTTTTCTGGCGCTTCTCACTGACCGGGGCATTTTGCAAAGACGACTGCGACTTGTCGGCAGCGGAACCGTCGGACATGGTGCTCGGTGGCGTCGTGCCGCCCGGGGACCGCATCGACATTCCACCCGCCTGTGATGCCGTACTGTTATTGGGCGTATTGATGAGCAGCGGTCCCACCTGCGAAGCAGATGAGCTCTGCCCAGTCATGCCCCCCAGCGGTAGCAGCTGCGACGAGCCAATGCCTTGGCCTGTGGGTCGAATCGGGCCGCTCTGGGATGCGTCGTGGATACGCTGCCCGCTGAGGCTGTACTCCACGTTGGCGCCCACCAGCCGACGTAGCTCCCGTGCGACCTGCAGCATCGAGGGCCTCTCCATCGGCCCCTTGGTCAGCATCTGGTGCAGCAGGGCCGCAACCTCGTCTGGTGTCCCAGGATTCAGCTCCTGGATCGGACGCGGTGCCGCCAAGATATGCAGCGCCATCACTTCACTGGACGAGTTGGCGATAAACGGCGGCTGCCCCGCCAGCATCTCGTACAGGATGACGCCCAGCGAGTAGACGTCGGCCTTGTCCTGAACCTCGCTGGCCCCTTTCCACTGCTCGGGAGCCATATAAAGCGGCGTCCCCATCGGCACGCCGATCTGCGTCTTTACCAGCGTCGCGCCCAGACCCTGCTGCTCGGCGATCTTGGCGATGCCAAAGTCCAGGATCTTGGCCTGCTCGCGCGCCGGATCGTTCAGGTCGCTGACAATGATGATGTTGTCGGGCTTCAGATCGCGGTGGATGACGCCCTTGCTATGCGCGGCGGCCAGGGCCTCGGCAATCTGCCAAGTCAGCTGCAGCGCGTAGTTTACTTCCAGGCGACCCCCAAGCTTGGCGATGCGCTGCGTCAGCGAGTCTCCATCGAGATAGTCCATCACGATGTAGGCGCTGCCGTCGGGCAGTCGATCAAACTCAAAGATGTTTACGATGCCCGGGTGCTGCACGATGTTCGCAGCTCTGGCCTCGTTGAGGAAGCGCACGGCCATCTCTGGATTTTTAGAGAAATCCGCATGCAGCACTTTGACCGCTGCTCGGCGGCCAATGTACTCGTGTACGACCTCGAAGACGACGCCCATGCCGCCTTCTCCGAGTTTGCGCACTATGCGATAGTTACCGATTCGCTGGTCGACCATGCAACGACCTTATGGCTAGTCCCACGCGGCAGGGCTGCTGCCAGTTAGCGCTCTTCTGAAGCCGTCATGTAAGTAGCGGCCCTCAGTCATCCAAAAGTGATTGTACCCCAAGAATAGGACGCCCTGAGGGTAGATATGCAGAAACTGTGGGGCACCGCTTCAGGTGAAATCAAGTAACTTTTGCCGGAAGCATACCGCCCCCATCAGTGAGCAGGTAGCCCAGGACCCCTGCCAAATCCCCCCAAGCCCCCCCAAGCCCTACCGAAAAAAACTGCATGGCCGGCCAAATAAGGTCTTCATTTGGTCCCAAGTCAGCCCCCAACCGTCCAAAGTCGGCCCCCCAAACCCTGCGATCCCAAGTTTGGGCGCGGACACGATATAATGACGTTATGGAAAAGTCTGACCCAGCAGTGCTTCCAGCCCCTACCCTGCCTCCAGATGATGTAGCCAGTGCCGAGCCCCAAGCGTCAGCTGACGTAGACGCAGAAGCCGGTCCCGAAGGTGAGCCGCAGCCAGACCGCCCGATGCTGCGCCCGATCGATGCATATCCGGTGGACGGCCCCGGGGGTCAGAAGCTGCTCTGCCTCTTTGATCCATCCGGGATCGCTCCCAACACCGTCAGCCTGCCGCCCTTTGGAGCCGCCGTCATTGACCTGTGCGATGGCAGCCGCACCGCGCCTGAGATCTGCGCCGAGTTTCTGGCCCGCTACAAAAGACCCCTCCCGCTGGAAT
>JAGNNG010000462.1 GCA_017990795.1 Deltaproteobacteria bacterium | reverse complement strand
TCGCGGTATCTTTGTAGTTGTCGCCAGCCAGTGAGACAAAGCCTGCCACTAGCTCGCTGCGCTCACATGCGTAGCGGTGCGACATAAAGCCGCCGTTGGAGTGCCCCATCAGGTAAATGCGCTTCTTGTCGACGTTGTAGCGGCTGGCCATATCCGCAATCACCGCGTCTAGGTACGCCACATCGTCGACGTCTTTGCCGTCAAAGTTGCAGCAGACATCGGTGGCGTTCCAAAACTGCTTCTTGGTGCTATCTAGGTTGCCGTCGGGATAGGCGTACAGAAAGCCCAGCGTAGACACCTGCTTGCTGATGCCAAAGTAGGCGTCCTGGATCGTCGAGTTGGCTCCGTGGCCGTGCAGCATCACCAGCAGCGGCCAGCTACGGCTGTCGTCGTAGCTATCGGGCACCTTGTCGTCAAAAGGCCGGGCCGCGATAAGCGGCTTGGCCTTGTCCAGCTGGGCCTGGGTCGGGATTAGCCGGGTCTGGTCCAGGTCACTCTGGTTCGAGCAGCCCGGCACCAGAGCCAGCAGCAGCCCCGGCACAAGCAGCGCTTTGCGAACAAAAGACAATGAACTTGGCTGTGTTTTCATGGCGCGGACCGTAGCACAGTCCAAAACCAGACCAAGGGCCAGCGATGAGCGGACTACAGCAGCGATAACATCGGTCGCGGGTCTGTTCGGGGCCGAGGACGATACAAGAGCAGCGTCCGACCCAGCACTTGCACCAGCGCGGACTTGGTGCGAAGCGCAAGCTCTGCTGCCAGCTCGGCACGGTCCCCTTCGACCGACTCGGCCAGGCGCACCTTGATCAGCTCATGTTGCAAGATTGCGGCGGCGACGGCTTCTAATAGTCCGTCGGTAATGCCTTCCTTGCCGACGATTACAAGTGGGGACAGATGATGACCAATGCCGCGCAGCTGACAGCGCTGGCGGGTGTTTAGCACCGGAGCCACCAGCACTTCCGGACGTGGAGCCGGAGCGGTCTGCTCACGATCATCTCGGCTGCGCTGGGTCCGAGAGCCACCAGCCCGACCCGCAGCGCCGCTACGGTCCGAGTGAGCCGCTGCGCCACCGCGCCTTGGACCAGACTTCGACGATGGCCCAGAGGAGGAGGAGGAGGCCGAACCTGGCCGGGAACTACGAGTGGCGACGGGGCGCCCCGAGGAAGCGTGTCTGCCAAGGCTGGGTCCCGAGCCGGGTTTACGATTGCGTGTCATCGACATGGGCGGCACCCTAACAAATCGCAGCCGACACAACCAGCCCGGTTCGTGCCGCTCTAGACGTCAAAAGAACCCCGCACCGCACTAGCCGCCCTGCCTACCGAGGCCATTTGCGAGTGAGCTAGCGCCGCGCAGCTTCACAGGAATGGGATCTCGCTGCGGCAAAACGGATCTTTAGGTAGCATTAAGGCAGAGAGCTGGCCGGTTGCGTAGGCCACTGCCATCGGTCTGAAGCATGGGGGAAGGCGCTGGAAGCTCAGCTGACGAGGCACGCTCAGCGCTGGACTCCGCAACAGCCCAGCACAGGCCAAAGACCCAGTGGGTACCAGGTAACCTTTGCGCCCAGCTCCGACCGTATCCCCGCTGTACGAGGTCTGGATGACAACAGCGAGCAGCCCTGGTCCCGGTAAAGCAATGTTGCTGCTGCAGCTAGCGCAGCGCCAAGGCTGCACGCCCACACCGCGGCCTGCCCCGCTGTTTCGCCGCAGCTCGTGCCGATATCTGCCGCTGGGCCTAAGCCTTTGGATGTGCCTGTGCTGGCTGGGCCTGTGCGACAGCAGCGCCGAGACTCGCGCCGAGTGGGTGGTGGCCCAGATTGCCGCCAAGAACGCTGGCCTTGCCAAGCCCGCCCGCGACGAAAAATATCAGCTGATGGGCGAAAGCCAGCTGGCCTTCTTCCGCGCCACCAACTACCTGTTCTGGAGCGATGAAGGCCGCTCCCCCAAGCTCAGCACCTTTGGCGGACCCCGCACGCGCACCTGGCTACAAGGTGACGCCCATGCCGAGAACATCGGCGCCCTAAGCAATAGCTCTGGCACCGTCGTCTACGACCTGGATGACTTTGACGAGTCGCTGATTGGCGACTATCAGCTCGATCTGTGGCGCCTGGCGGTGAGCTTGGTGCTGATGACCCGCGACCGCGAAGGCGGCAGCACCCAGGACAAAAGCGAGCAGGCAGCGGTGCTCGACGCGCTATCGCTAAGCTACGTAAACACGCTTAGCAGCTACCGCGACAACGACCATGAGCTAACGCAGGTCTATACCGCCAACAACACCCCCAGCATCCTGTCTGACTTTTTGCTGTTTACGGAGGGCAAGACCACTCACAAGATGATGCTCGACAAGTGCTCGACTACAGCGTCGGGCGTGCGCATGTTCGACTTTAACCGCCCCGAGGTTCTGCCGGTGCCGGCCAGCTTCGTCGCGGCGGTACAGGCGGCCATGCCGGGCTACATCTCCTCGCTGGCCGGGCGCGTGCGCTGGCTGACCGGCTACTTCAAGGTCAAAGACGTGGCGCAGCGGGTCAGTCAAGGCATGGGCTCGCGAGGGATTGCCCGCTACAACATCCTGATTGAGGGCCCTACCCTCAGCCAAGATGACGACCGCATCTTGGATGTCAAAGCGCAGCTAACTCCCAGCGGCTGGCCGTATATGGACCCGGTGCTGCGGGACCAGCTGACGACGCTGATTGGCGGTGATCAGGCACTGCGCAACGTGCTAGGCAACCGCGTCCTTGGCTATCGCGTGGATGACCACCTTGGAACCATGACGCTGCTTGATGAGCACTTTGTGGTCCGCGAGCGTACGCCGGCACGCGGTGCGATGGAGCTGGCACCGCT
>JAGNNG010000461.1 GCA_017990795.1 Deltaproteobacteria bacterium | reverse complement strand
GTGGTGATGACCTAGTTGTCCGTGTGCCCATGGGCGTGGTGGTCAAAGACCAAAGCGGGGAGGTGCTGTGCGACCTGACCGCCGATGGCGAGCAGTATGTCGTTGCTGCAGGTGGCAAAGGGGGGCGCGGTAATATCCACTTTGCGACCTCGACTTGGCAGGCCCCAGAGCACGCCGAGCCGGGACTGCCAGGTGAAGAGAAGCTGCTGCGGCTAGAGCTAAAGCTCTTGGCCGATGTCGGTCTGCTTGGCTATCCGAATGTTGGTAAGTCGACGCTGATTTCGCGCGTGTCGCGGGTGCGGCCTAAGATTGCGGACTACCCGTTTACGACGCTGGTGCCAAACCTTGGCGTGGTGTCGCTACCACTGGGCGAGCGCACTTCTAGTCGCAACTTCGTGCTCGCGGACGTACCGGGGTTGATTGAGGGCGCGCATCAAGGGCACGGCCTGGGGCATCGCTTCTTGCGGCACTTGATGCGTACCCGCGTGCTGATCCATCTGATCGAGGTCACATATGACCCAAACCGCGATCCGCTGCGCGACTACGACGTGCTCAACGAGGAGCTTCGTCGCTATGACCCCGCGCTGCGCGCCCGACCGCAGCTGGTGACGCTGGTAAAGACGGACCTTCCCGAGCCGCGTGAGCAGTTGACCGCTCTGCGCAAGGCCTTTGCCAAACGCAAGGTGAAGCTGTGGTCGATCTCGGCGGCTACGGGAGACGGTGTGGCTGAGCTGATGAACGAAGCCTATCGCTTGCTAAACGTGGAGCGCGATGCGGCTGCAGCAGCCTCTGCGTCACTGCCTGGTGCCGCTGACGTTGGTGTCGCTGGTCGAATTTGACCAGTCGGCGGATGATTCAGACCAGAGCGCCCCTGAAAGCCAACTGACCGCAGATGTAATTCCGCTAGCTTGCCTGCTACCTAGGCTGCTGGCACTGTGCTTGCTGCGTGTTGCTCGTACTTTCAACGTCGAGGACACGCAGACATGGATGCTCAGCTCGCGACGAGCCCGTCGGTTTCTTTTGAGCCAGATCACGGAAAGTGGCGTCAAGCACTGCAGAACTGCTCGCTGTTTCGCGGGCTCTCTGAGACTGCGATCGAGGTTCTGACGACCAAGCTCCAGCACTGCTGGGGGAAAGAGGGCACGGCGCTGGTGTCGCCTGAGCAGCCAGCCGATGGCTTGTTTGTCGTGCTCTCGGGACGGGTCAAGGTGGTCATGTACGGTGACAATGGGCGCGAGCTAACGCTTGCCATCCTGCGTCCCGGCGAGGTCTTCGGTGAGCTGGCATTGCTGGACGGTGCGCCTCGCTCAGCCACCGTAGTGGCGATGACTTCGGCAGAGCTCCTGTCGCTGCCGCGCGAAGACTTCTTGCTTCACCTGCAGCACAACCCTCAGATTGCGCTGAACCTGCTGGGTGAGATGGCCCGGCGGCTGCGGCGTGCTGATGAGACCATCGTGGGCTTGGCGCTGCAGGATGTGGAAGTGCGGTTGGTGCACACCTTGGTGCGCCTCGCCAGTGAAGAGGGAAGTGTGCGCAACCAGGATGGCTTGGTTCTGCGCCGTCGTCCGACCCAGCAAGAGCTAGCCAATATGGTCGGCAGCAGTCGCGAGACGGTGTCGCGCGCTCTTGCTGCCATGGCCCGGCAAGGTTTGGCAGTGCCACGCGGTCGCACGCTGGTACTGACCGAGCAGCTGCTGCGCCGAGGCACCACCTGCGACGCAGCCTAGCCTTCCCGTAGATGTATGGGCGGCGGGTTCGCCCCGTGCTTGTGTGGGCTCGTGCCTGCGTGATACCACCTCGCCTGTGAAACTCCTCGCCTTGGACACTGCGACGTCGCTCTGTGGAGTCGCTGTCGCAGATACCAACAACAATCGCTCCGCCTCGCGTCTGCAAACCGTAAGCACCCACTCGGATATGCTGCTGACGCTGATTTCTGACTGTCTGGACGAACTGGCGCTAAAGCCCACGGATCTGGATGGCATAATCTGCGGCGCTGGTCCCGGTTCTTTCACGGGGCTGCGGATCGGTCTGGCGACAGCAAAAGGACTGTGCTTTGCCACGGACCGGCCACTGGTAATGGTGTCGTCTTTGGCGGCGCTGGCTGGGCGCAGCACGGGATGGGCGACGGCGCGCCCTGTGCTGGCGGTGCTGGACGCCTTTCGTGCCCAGGTCTATGCGCGTCTGCTGCTTCCCGAGGACGGACAGCGCCAGCTCTCGCCTCAGCTACAGGGTCTGCTAGTAGCGCAGCCACAGCTGCTTGAGGATGCGGTGTGGGACCCGGCGGCTTTGGCGGCGCTGCTGCAGCCGGTTGCGGCCCAGCTGTCCCTGTGTGGAGCCGCGCTGGCGAAGTATCCAGTGCTGCGTTTGCCCTTGGCCCAGGTGCTACATGAAAGCGAGTCTCCCGATCCCCGGGAGCTACTGCAGCTAGGGCTTATGCGCTTGCAAGCGGGCTACGCGGACTCGCTGATGGCGGCGGTGCCAAACTATGTCTGCGCCTCGGCAGCTGAGGTCAATAGTGCAGCAGCCAGTGCCGCGGTAGCTTCGTAGGTCGCCGGTGCCCCATGTGGCTTATATCGGGCTTGGCTCGAACCTGGGTGAGCGCCGGACTTTTCTGCTAGAAGCGACGCTGGCGATGGCCCAGCTCGGTCAGCTGCAGGCTTGCTCGTCGGTCTATCAGACACCGCCGTGGGGCGACCCATTTCAGCCTGCCTATTACAACGCAGCTGTCTGCTTGCACACCGAGCTGCATCCCCAAGCCCTGCTGACCGCCCTGCTGACCATCGAGAGTGCGCATGGACGAAAGCGCAACCAGGAGCGCCCCTGTGGCCCGCGCACGCT
>JAGNNG010000460.1 GCA_017990795.1 Deltaproteobacteria bacterium | reverse complement strand
GGTTTGGCTTACACGCATTGCCTTGGCACACCTGACCGCTCGGGCAGCCGGTGCCGTAGCAGCCGTCTTCACAGGTCACGCTCGCGCCCGCGTCGCCACCCGCAATGAACTTGAGGATCTTCGCCAGCGCCGCATCCAGCGACTCATAGCTGTCGGCGCGATAGTACTTGTACATTGGGTCGCTGTTGTCAGGCAGGCCGCCCGCCACGGCCATCTGGTTCATCGCGTCGCGCTCAGTCGCGGACAAGTTGCCAAAGCCAACCACGATGGTGGTGATGGAGGGACTTTGAATAGCGGCGTTGTGAATGGCATCCACCGTCGCTTTTACGGGGTCGCCGGGACAGCAGTCGACAGCGGGCGCACCATCGGTCAGCAGCAGAACGTAGTGCTTGCGCGCAGGGTCCACCATCGAAGGGTCGGCGGCCAGCTTCTTGATCGCGTCGCAGGTCGGCGTGCTACCGCCGGGAAACGGAAAAGCAATCATGGCGTTGTTGATCGCAACTTGATTGCCATATCCCGGCGGAATCTTGGCGCCAGAGGTCAGGCAGCTGCTGTCCTGCGACGGAAAATTGCTGTAACCAATGGGCAAAAGTCCGGTGTACTTGTTGTTCAGCAGCGTCAGCGCCTGCCGCGCAATGGCAAACTTGTGCTTGTCACTGGTCGCTGGCAGCAGCAGCCCCGTCGGATCCTGCTGCATCGAGGCCGACTGATCCAAAAGAATGGTCAGCGTCGGACACTTCGACACAGCGTGTGCTGGCGTGACCTGACCAAGCCACAGCCCCAGCAGACTTAGTAGGCCAAAAAGCAGCGCATGACGCGTGCGCCCGGTGCGGCCTGTGCCGACGGAAAAGCGGTCGGTCTGGATGCTTGTCACCATAGCCATGGTCACCTCCCCAAAGAGCCTCTTAGGTTAACGAGAAAAAGTGCGCCTGTAGATGTGTCAGGCCACAGAAAGCTCCGCGCTATCAGCACTGCGCCCACCGGCCACAGACCAGTAAGCAGCGACGGGAAACCCTGCTGCGAGAACGCCACGCCACGCTGCAGCACCCAGTGGCCGACCGCCAGCGTCACCGCGCACAGGTACAGCCCCCACAAAAGCACCAGCAGCGGTCGTATCGACCCCCCAAAGATCTGCCCACCAGCAGTCAGCGCGCGTGCCATCAACAGAGGCCTCCGCCGCTATCGTAACACTTTGCCGACCGGCAGACCGAGCCCTCGAAGGCGCTTACTCTAGGACTTCGCTTACACGCACGCCGATCTCGCCTTCGACGTCGACCAGCTCACCGCGCGCAATGACGCGACCGCCGGCGGTCAAATCGACTGGGCCTGCCAGCGGCCTGCCGACGGGAAGCACGGTACCCGGACGCAGATCTAGGACCTCACGCGCGCTGAGGGTGATGCGACCGATCTCGCAGGTGATTTGAACCGGCAGCTCGCGCAGCAGGTGCTCCTGCGCGGCAGTGGCAGCTGCACTGGCCCCTTGGCTACCAGGCTCCGTCGGTGACAGCGCCGGTTCGGAAGTACTTAGGTCGGAAGTATCGTCTGCCATGGCATAGGCTCGCAGGTGAAAGGAACTCATTACCGTGACGCCGGCACCGTCAAGGTGCGCCGTAAAAGCGCCATTTCCCAGGCGCAGCGACACCGGGCCGCCCGTGATCGGTCGCGGCCCAAAGCGGTCCAGCACCACCACATCCTGAGGCCGCAGGTTTAGGACATCCTGCCCGCGTAAAAAGCCGTAGCCGGCTTCTATCGACAGCTCGGTGGTAAGGCCCAGTAGGCGGTCGCGATGTTGCCAGCGCAGCGGCGGAGCACCAGCACCGGACCGAGGCGCCACTGCCAGGCGCAGCTCCGAGCCGCAGAACAGTCGCCCCCAGCCCGAAGCGGTCTTGGTCGCCAAGAGCAGCTCCATGGCCAGACACATCCGACTGGAAGACTCACTGAGCAGCGCGACCGCCACGGCCAGCGTCAGCGGAAACACCCGCACTGCCGCGCCGCGCAAAGACCGCTGCAGCAGCTGCTGCAAAGCTGGCTCGCCCAAACGCAGCGCCCCGCACAGCGCTTGATCCACCGCCAGGACTGCCGTCAGGCGCGCCGGCGTCTGAGTCTCGATCCCCAGCAGTAGCCCGCCCCGCAGCAGCGCTTCCATACGCTCCACAGGCTGCAGATACGGGTCCTGCGCTTGCACTTTCAAAGGGCCGCCCAGCGCCTGGGCTAGCTCGCTACGTCCCGCTTCGGTACTGATAGCGGCGGCATCGATGACCGATGACAGATGAAGCCACAACGCCCGACCTAGCTCGACCTGCACGCGCAGCAGCCGCGGCAGCTCGGACAGAGGATACGGGCGTACCCGGCGAGGACGCGGCGACACGGGACGGGCAGAGGAGGACTCACTCATCACAAGTTGCCCTGCAGAAAGTGCGGTAGCACCGGCTGTAGCTTCACCAGCAGCGGCTGCGCAAAATACAGCAGCACTGCTCCGATAGCACCCGCCAGCAAGTCGTCGGCCATGACGCCAAAGCCGCCGTGGACTCGACGATCGACTACTCGAATCGGCCATGGCTTCCAGATGTCCAGCAGTCGAAACAGACCGAACGCCAGCAGCAGATTGACCTTTAGGGGCAAAGCGGCACACAGCGTCAGCAGATAGCCTGCAACCTCGTCGATGACGATGCGCTGGTTGTCGTGCTTGCCCGTCGCTGCGCAGTAGCGGCCTGCGGCCCACGTCCCCAGCACAGAGACCACCACCGTCGCGGTAAACAGAGCGGCACTGCCATATCGCAGCAGCAAGTACGCCAGCGGCACGGTCGCCAAGGTCCCCACCGTGCCCGGACTCTGCGGTG
>JAGNNG010000459.1 GCA_017990795.1 Deltaproteobacteria bacterium | reverse complement strand
GGGTTTGTCTGCTGCGCGTTCTGAATGATTCTGCCGGAGGTCGCGAGCCCGATCGGCAGGGCTGGGAAGCCTTCACCATTGCCCGATAATCAAGCAACTGGCACCGCATTCTGCGGCTGGACCTTGTCCTTGCCCGCATGGCCTGCTATCCGTCCGAGCCTGCCACTGTGCGACTAGGTATGCAGAGTCGGCGCACTTTTGCACTCTTAGCGATGGATACGGCAGTGTTCGAGACGGAGTGAATCGGCACTTCCAAGATGCCAATCGGCAGTGATGTGCGCTATGCTCGGGCGGCTTTGCTCTTGTCAGCCTCGTCACTATGCCCAAGTCCCCAGCCATAGATCCACGCATCGGCGCGATGTTCGGCAACTTCCGCATCGTGCGGAAGCTGGGGGAAGGTGGCATGGGCGTGGTGTACGAGGCGGAGAATCCCAAGATCAGCAGTCGGGCAGTCGTGAAGCTACTGCACCCTTGGCTGGCAGAGGATGATGCGTACGCACGACGATTCCTGAACGAGGCGCGTGCGGTCAACGTCATTCGCCACCACGGGTTGGTCGAGATATTCGACTTCGGCAAGCTTCCCGACGGAACACTCTACTATGTGATGGAGCTGTTGGCAGGCGACTCGCTGTCGAAGCGGATTGCGCAACACGGGAAGGCATTCCGGGTTCTGGAGGCGGTGGGCCTGGGAGTCCAGATCGCGCGGGCGCTGGCGGCGGCACATAAGGCCGGCATCGTGCATCGCGATCTCAAGCCCGATAACATCATGTTAGAAGCGGACCCAGTCAATCCGGGACAGGACTTGGTCAAGATTCTGGACTTCGGAATCGCCAAGTTTCGAGGAGGTCGAGCAGACCAGGCCGATCCGGATAAGACTGATGTGCATACGCGACACGGGTCCATCATGGGCACCCTGCTCTATATGCCGCCCGAGCAGCATGGTGAGGCTGAGCAGGTCGATGGACGGGCAGACGTGTTCTCACTTGGAGTGGTGCTTTATGAGCTGCTGACAGGGCAGCCGCCATTCAAGGAAAGCTCGTTGAGCCTGCTGATTGAGACGCCCCCCACGGTACGGCAGCGAAATGCAGCGGTGTCGGGCCGACTGTCGAAGCTGGTTGGGCGCATGATGTCGGTGCGTCGAAACGACCGACCGACGATGGACGAGGTGGCGTTGCAGCTGGCGGCGATGCAGCCTGGGCGCGCTGCGAATCTCCGGCGGCTGGTAGCGACAGGTGCAGCCGGGCTCATTGTTGGGGCGCTGCTGATTGTGCTGCTCACCATCGACCGCGTGCAAACGCCAGCGGAGCTGCGGAATCGCGGGCGGGTCGTGCTTGCTGGCTACGTGCACGATCAGGACCCCAAGATCCGTCTGATGGCGGTGCGAGCGCTGGGGCAGAGCCGCGACTTTGATCAGCGCTCGCTTCTGGAGCCGCTGGTCTCTCCTTCTGTGCAATCAACCCCGGACGCAACTGCGTTGCTGGAAGAAGCCGCGCGAGCGCTGGGGCAAGTCGGCGCGGCCGACTCCATAAACCGGCTGCTCATGCTGCTATCGCCGCTTCAGTCGGCGAACGTCCAGCTGGCGGCGGCGCAGGCACTGGCACAGCTTCAGCACCCGCGCGGGGTCGCGACCCTCAAACAGCTGTTTGCAGACGGCGATGCACTGACCAAGGTCCAAGCAGCGCTGCTGTTGCTGGATCATCGCGACCTCAGTGGCGCGCAGCTACTATGGGAAACTGTCGAGCGTGGACGGCTGAGTGACGAGCAGCGAATCGACGTGCTGGGGCGCCTGGCTCGTGCGAACGACAGCCAAGCCCGACGCCGCCTATCCGAGGAGCTGCTACGACTTCAGAACGGTGAGCTGCGGGTGCAGGTCGCGTATGCGCTGGCACAGCTGAGCGAAGACAGCGGCTGGGAGTATCTAAAGCTTGCGGCGCGGAAGCCGGGAACGGCAAATGAGCAGCTGCTAGCTTTGCGACTGCTGGCCGTACTTGGCGACCAGGAACTGCGTTCCAAGCTGGTTGCGCTGGCGCAGGACCGCAAGCAGCCCGACTCAATCCGAGAGCAGGCAATCGCAGGGTTGGGAGATAGCGCCCAGCACGACAGCCTGCAGCCGCTGGCAGGCGCTCTGACGGAGCGCGGGGCTAGCGCGCGGCTGAGAATTGCGACGGCGGGTGCGATTCTCGAAATCACCGCTGGGGAGCTGGCGCGTCTGGGCGAGCAGAGTCTGAACTACGCACGGGCTGCCCTTGGAACCGACAGCGCCGCTTTGCGCGCCCTAGCGGTCGCTGCGCTGGCCGACATAAATTCCGAGCGGGCAATCGCGCCGCTTGGTGACGCACTACAGGACCGCGAGCGCGATATTCGCCGCAGTGCCGCCCTTGCCTTGGGGAAGAGGCCGAGCCGCGCTGCGGTACAGGCGCTCACTCCAGCGCTCCGTGACACCGACCCGGAGGTCCGCAGCCTGGCGATGCAGTCAATTGGGCATGTCGTCCAGGCGCTAGAACAGCGTGGGGACCGCGAGACGACCAAGCTCGTGCTTGCGGAGCTGCGGCACCTAACCATCGGGGATAGCGAAGTGGACCGCATTGCCGCTAGCGCAGCGCTGGTCCAGCTGGGTGCAGCCGGAGAAACGGAGCGCTCAATCTTGCGGAACGGACTTGGGTCTAAGGAGATACAGGCCCGCCGCCTAGCGGTGGAGCTGGGTGGCGAAAGTCGTCCCATGCTAGTCGACGCACTTGTCGATTCCGATCCAGGGGTCCGTCTGGCCGCCGCGCGCAAACTTGCCAGCCAGGGTGTCGCTGATGGCGCTCAGGTGCTGCGGACTGTTGCTGCGATTGGGGAT
>JAGNNG010000458.1 GCA_017990795.1 Deltaproteobacteria bacterium | reverse complement strand
CGCTACCGCAGCCGCTTTTTGGACGACATCCCCGAAGACGTCCTGCGCCTGCGCGACTTAGAGGGCCCGCCGCCCAAGATCGACCCGCAAGACGAAGAGCGCGTCGCCCGTGAAATGATTGAGCGAATGAAAGCGTTAAGTGCCTAATATTAACTATTGATTAGTGCAATAAGTCAGCAATCAATAATTATATTTACGCATCGAAACATTCATTAATAATCCCAAAACTACCATCACAGTTAATAGGCTCGATCCGCCATAAGAGATAAGCGGTAGGGTTACGCCCACGACTGGGGCCATGCCAATGACCATGGCTATGTTGATAGATACGTGCCAGAACAGCAGGCTGGCGCAGCCGATCGCCATGTAGCGGGCGAAGCGGTCGCGCGCCTCGTGGGCCAGGTAGATCGACCACAGGATCAGCACCAGGTAACACAGCAGCAGCAGCAGGCAGCCGAGCAGGCCCCACTCCTCGGCCCAGACGGCGAATGGGAAGTCGGTCCAGTGCTCGGGCAGAAACTGCAGCTGGTTTTGCGTGCCGCGCAGATAGCCCTTCCCCGTCAGTCGCCCCGAGCCGATGGCAAAGATCGCCTGACGCGCATGCCAGCCCGCTCCGGTCGGATCCAGCTCGGGATGCAGAAACGTCAGGAAGCGCTTCTTTTGGTAGTCCTTTAGGCCAAACAGGATCACCAGCGCCGCGGCTGAGACATCGACCGCAACGACGCCGGCTTTCACCTTGGCGTGCAGCGGCACCAGCAGCAGCATCGACGCCGCGACAAAGACGCACAGCAGTGCCGTGCCCAGATCCGGCTGCTTCAGGATCAGGATCGCTGGCACAAACAGCACCGCATGCCAGATCAGCGCATAGCGCACCGGCCTCGCTTGCAGATCCAGTGGGTCCGCCGAAAACAGCCGCGCATACGCCACAATCAGCGCCAGCTTCATAAGCTCTGAGGGCTGGATGCCAAAGTTGGCAAAGCCAAACCAGCGCCGCGAGCCATTGACGACCTTGCCAAACAGCAGCACGCCGATCAGCATCGCCAGCACCGTTAGATAAATCGGCGATGCCAGCCGCTGCAGCACGCGATAGTCCACCGCCGCTGCCAGCAAAAACAGCACGGTGCCAACGCCAAAAAACATAAGCTGCGTTGAAAACAGACCCTTGGGCGCAACTCGCGTCGCTGAGTACAGGTTGACCAGACCCATCGCGACAATCGCCAGCACCGAGATCAGCAGCGGTCCATCAAACGAGGCCCAGGGCTTGCGCAGCGCAGACATGGCGAATCTTTCGGGCTAGCGAGCGCCGCCAGCAGTAGGAAGGCTGGTGCGCAGCGGCTGCTGCGGCTCGGCGACGATGGGACGCGGACGCTGCTCGGGAGCGACTTGGTTAAAGTAGCCGGAGATGATCTTGGTCGCCGTCGGTGCCGCGACATGACCACCGAGGCCGCCGTGCTCGATTAGAACCGAGACGGCAATCTTGGCGTGCCGCGATGGGGCAAAGCCGACAAACCATGCGTGATCGTTGGTGGTATCCCAGCCCGCATTCTGGCCGCGCTTGTTTTTGCGCACTTGCGCGGTGCCGCTCTTGCCGGCGATGTCTAGGCCGTCGATAAACGCGGTATTGGCGGTGCCTTTTTTGTCGGCCACCACGTCTACCAGCGCGCGACGTAGCCGCTCCAGCGACTCTTCCGAGGCTGGCAGCTGACCACGCAGGACCGGACTGTTTTCTTGGACGACTTCGCCCGTCGGAGTCTCTAGTCGCTCAATCAGCATCGGCTGGAACAGCTTGCCGCCGTTGCCCAGCGCCGCATAGGCCAGCGCCAGCTGCAGCACCGTTACTCGTACTGCGCCCTGGCCCAGCGCCGTGTTTAGGGCATAGCCACCGCGAAAGCCACCGTTGCGCTTGTAAAAGTCGAGCGTCGGCACAAAGCCCTGCGTCTCACTAAGTCCCAGGCCCGAGTTCTGACCGAAGCCAAACTGCTGCGCCATCTTGGCCATGCGCTCAAGGCCGACTTTTTCGGCCAGGTGATAAAAGTAGACGTTGCAGGACTGCGCGATGGCTTCGTGCATGTTGACTGGGCCGTGCGCTTTCATGCAGCGAAAGACGTGGCGCCCCAGCTCGTAGCGACCGTAGCAGGGCACTTTCTCGTCGGGGTTTACCAGGTGTTCTTCTAGTGCAGCCAGCGCCGGCACGACCTTGAAGGTGGAGCCGGGGTAGTAGCTTTCGCGCAGCGCCTTATCGAGCAGGGGCCTAAATGGATCGGTCTCCAGCCGCTGGGCATCGGCATGCGACATGCGACCGCTGAGCGCATTTGGGTCTGGTGCCGGATAAGAAGCCAGCGCCAGCACCTTGCCGGTGTCTACCTCGACCACTGCCGCCGCCGCTGAGGAGTGATGCGAGAGGGCCTCCTCAACGATCTTTTGTAGGCGCAGATCGACGGTCAGGATCGCGTGGCTGCCGGGCACCGGGTCGCGCTTTAAGTCATCGCCCGCGAGCTGCGCCATCTCGCCCAGATCGCTCTTGGACTTGCGACGGCCCTTGGCATCGACAAAAAACTTTTCAAACCCGGGTTGGCCACGCAGCTGCGACTCTAAGACGCGCTCAAGCCCGCTGCGACCGACGTAATCGGCACTGTGATAGCCGTGCTTCAGGTCATCGGGCCCAGCCATATTCAGGTAGCCCAGCACGTGCGAGAGGTTGCTGCTGTGCGGATAGTACCGTCGCGCCCGCCCTTCCACATCGACACCGGGCAGAGCCTCTTTCTCAGACTCCAGCAGCGCCATCTGATCACGCGTCACCGACTCGGAAATCAGCACTTGTTTGAAGCGCTCAAGGCCTTTTTT
>JAGNNG010000457.1 GCA_017990795.1 Deltaproteobacteria bacterium | reverse complement strand
GTCGCCAGGATATCAGCCACCAGCCCCGCTGCACCGCGCATCTGAAAACCGCGCCAAACAACCCGCCAATCTGCCCGACTGCACCAGTGCGCCACCGTCCGCGCACGGGCTGCTTGACTTATGAGGCGCTGCGGAATACGTCGGTGTGTACGATGCACTCGACCTCCGATTTGCGTACGAAGCGGCTGCTGGATCTGGTGGTCCTGCTGCTGGATGCCCGCCGCCCGATTGCCTTTGCTGAGCTGCGCGAGCAGTTTGGCGAGTACCGCAGCGCCAAGCCCGAAGCCGGCCAGCGTGCCTTTGAGCGCGACAAGGCGACGCTGCTTGAGATGGGCGTGCCGCTGCGCTTTGTCACGGCAGAGGACACCGCTGATGCTCCGGCAGAAGGCGGCTACCTCATCGACCGGCAGAAGTATCGCCTGCCCGAGGTGACGCTGACTGCCGACGAGGTGGCAGTGCTGGTATCAACGGCAGCGGCGGCGCGACATCAGACAGACTTCCCTTATCGCCACGCCGCAGAGCTGGCGGTGCGCAAGCTGATGTTTGACTTGTCGGGGCTGTCGCAAAGTCGCCAGCAGCGGCGAAAGAGCAGCAAAGCACCAGTCCCCGAGGCGACCGACAAGCCCGCCGATGTGCTGGTTCACCTGCCGACGACGTTTAAGTCCGGCTCCCTGGCCGAGCACCTGGAGCAGCTGGAAGCCGCCGTCCACAACCGCAAGCGCGTGACGTTTGAGTACGACTCGCACCGCACCAGCAGCTGGGTCTCCGAAGGCGAGACCGGCAGCGAGCCCGGCGTCACCGGACCCAGCGAGCGCGAGGTCGATCCTTACGGCATGGTCTATCGCCAAGGCGCGTGGCTGCTGGTCGGTCTGTGTCACAAAGCGCAGGCGCTGCGGCGGTTCCGCGTGGATCGCATCCTACAGCTGCGCGTCGCGCCACGACCCAAGACGCCCGACTTTGCCGTGCCCAAGGACTTCTCGCTGCAAGATCAGGGCGTGATCTCGCCGTGGCGCTTTGACCGCGAGCCGCCGGTGCAGGCGCAGCTGTGGGTCAGTGCCAAGACCTCGTTTATTGCCGACGAGGACTTTGGCCACGCCACGCGCACTGCGACCGAGCATCGGGGCGAGCCCGGCATCGTGGTCGACTTTAGCTGCAAAAATCCTGACTACTTGATCAGCCGAGTGCTCGGGGCGGCGGGAACCCTGCGCGTGCTGGCCCCACAGAGTCTGCGGAGTCGCGCGCACGAAGCCGCCGCCGCCGTCTGCCGCCGCAACGCCAGTCATCACGAAAGCGGCAGCGCCGTCGCTAGCAAGCCGGGAGCCTAAGCCATGGAAAACAACGGTCGTCTGCGCCGCCTGCTTTATCTTGTGCCCGCCGTGCTCGCCAAGCAGGGCGTTCCGGTCAAAGAGCTGGCCAAAGAGCTAGACATCGACGAGGCCACGCTGCGTGAGGACATCGAGCTGCTGTCCACCGTCGGACCCCCGCAGGGCGGGCCGGATGAGTTTCTACTACTGACTGTGGACGACGAGGACGACTGCGTCTACGCCGACCTACCACAAGGGCTGACGCGACCGCTGCGCCTGACGGCAGCAGAGGCCTTCTCACTGACGCTGGGGCTGCGCACGCTGGCGGGCTCGGGCGTGCGTCCGTATGAAGATGCCGTGGCGCGGCTGCTGGCCAAGATTCGCGCCGCACTCGGCGAAGCCTCGCCCGAGCTGCTGTCGCTGGAGCATGAGTCGGTGGTCGAGACGGAGGACCATCACCGCCTCACCCTGCTGTCGGATCTGCACCGCGCGATTACCTCGAAAAAGACGCTGACGGCACTTTATCACTCGGCATCGCGGGGTCAGACCGAGCAGCGCAGCGTCGATCCGTACGCGCTCATCAACCACCGCGGCGCTTGGTATCTGGTCGGGCGCTGCCATCGCCACAACGAGCCGCGCCTGTTCAAGGTCGAGCGCCTGACCAAGGTGGCGATCCTGGATCAAGAGCCCTCGTTTACCGTGCAGGGCGGCTTTGACCTAGAGAAGTTCCGTCGCGACAACCTGTTTACCCCCGAGCCCACGCATCCACGCGTGCAGCTGCGCTTTGACCGCGCCCTGGCTTATGAGGTGCGCACGCGGTTTGACCCAGCACGCGTGCAAAAGCTGCGCGACGGCAGCCTTGAGGTAAACATCGAAAACCCGCTGTCGGACTGGCTGGTCAGCTGGATCTTGGCGTTCGGCACCGGCGTCGAAGTCTTAGAGCCCGCCGAGCTGCGTACACAGGTTGCTGCCCGCGCCAGCAAGATCGCGCAGCTACACGCCGACTGATTCCCTGTCTTTGGGAATCTTCCCTCCCGATTCCCAACCTGCTCTTCTGGTACTTTAAGGAATCCTCCCTTTAATTTTCAAATCATTAGGAGGATTCCCTATCGGCTACTTTTCCAGAACTTACGCATGCTTAGGAGTCCTCCCTTTGATTTTCAAATCATTAGGAGGATTCCTTTTTGTCTTCCCGGTGCCTACTACTGCGCCATATCCGGGGCCCGGCGCGGCAGTCCTGGGGAAGCCAGCAAGCGGCGCGCATGCTCGCCCATCGGCACGGTGTCAAAGTGCGTACGCAGCTCGGTTAAGGCCTGTCCCACTAGCTCAATTTTCTTGGCGGCGGGCATGCTCATCGCCGGAAAGAAGCGCAGCGCCGGGCAGGTATCACCCGACACAAAGTCGAGCGGGTGCAGCAAAAACGAGGGCTCGACCCGACGCAGCTTGCACAGCATGAGCGCCGTGCGCAGATACTGCCGCGCCACCAGGACCGAGTGCTGCGCAAGGTATAGGACATACGACATGTGGATCGGCGCGCGCGTGCCC
>JAGNNG010000025.1 GCA_017990795.1 Deltaproteobacteria bacterium | reverse complement strand
ACGGCACGGATGCGGGAGTGCAGCCGCATGGCATCAATGCGCGGCAGCTGTCGCTGTATGTGCAAGCGGGGATGACTCCGCTGCAGGCGCTGCAGTCGGCGACGCTGGTGGCGGCACGGCTGCTGCGACAAGAGGCGCGACTGGGCAAGCTGCAGCCAGGCTATCTGGCCGATATCGTGGCGGTCAGCGGCGATCCTGCTGCGGATGTGCAGACGCTGGAGCAGCCTGTGGCGGTGCTAAAAGAAGGGGCGCTGGTGTTCTGGCAGCCGCGGGGGCAGGGGTCCTCGGCGACGGTGCCGCTACCTGCGCCGGCTGCAGTACGGGCGACACCGGCGGCGACTCCTGCGGCTCGCGCGGGTACCGAGGGTGGGGCTGTAAAGGCGGTGGCTCCGGGGGTCGGCAGCAAGCCGGCTAATGCGGGGGCCGTTCGCCCAGTCGTACCTGGATCGCCAGCCAAAAAGTCCCAAGCCCCGCGAGCTGGCTCGCAGCGCGAAGGTGGCGTCGATGTGTGGCGCTAGGGGAGCGCTGTCGCCACTGCCGCCACTTGGCCGGTGACGCCGCCAGTCATTGATTGCGCACGGGCTATTGGGGTTAAATAAAGTGACCATGCCGATTCTCTTGCCTCGGGAACTGCGCCGTAGGGGGACCACTGGAGCTACTGGGCATGGGCCCCGGACCCCCTACTTGCTGCATACGAGGCAACAGTCGCGGGTTTTCCCCTTGTTGCTTGGGAATCTATAGGTTCGGCCATGGTACGCACGTTCCCCTTCCGACTCTTCCTCTTTGCTTTCCTCGGCTGGACCTTCGACTTCTACGACCTGGTGCTGTTCGGCTTCATCAAGGATGTCGTGTCCCGCGATTTGCACCTGTCGCATGCCACGGAGCCATGGCTGCTGGGGGTGGCGCTGTCGACCTCGGGCATTGGCGGCATCGTGTCGGGGCTTTTGGCCGATAGATACGGCAAGCGGACGATGCTGGCGACGACGGTGCTGGTGTACTCGCTGGGTTCGGCGGTGTGCGGACTGGCCCCGAACATCTGGGTCTTTATCCTGGGGCGCGGGCTGGTGGGCCTTGGCGTCGGTGGCGAGTGGGCGATTGGGCACGGCCTGGTCGCCGAGGCAGTCGAGTCGCGCTATCGCGGTCGTGCGGCGGCCCTGCTGCAGTCAGGCGAGCCGGTGGGCGTGGCACTGGCGGCGATTGCGGGCTTTTTGATCATGCCGCTGGTGGGCTGGCGCGTGGTGCTGTTGGGGTCTAGTGCGACGGCGCTGCTGGCGCTGATGATGCGGCGCTCGCTGGTGCTGCCAAACGAGAAGGCGATTCGCCCCGTCAGCTTGCACAAGGTGTTTAACGCTGGGCTTGGCCGACGCATGGGCTTGGCGTGGGTGCTGGCGGTGCTCAAGCTGGGCACGTACTGGACTTGCTATACGTGGCTGCCCAGCTTCCTGCTCAAAGAGATGGGTCAGAGCATCGGCAAGAGCATGAGCTGGATCCTGACCGCGCAGGTCGGTCAGTTCGTCGGCATGCTGACCTTCGGCACGCTGGCGGACAAGTGGGGGCGGCGGCCTGCTTATAGCGTGTACTCGGTGCTGACGGCTGGAGCGCTGGCGACGCTGGCCTTTGGCTGGGGCTGGCTAAACCTGCATCCGGGCTGGTTCTGGCTGACGATGCTGATGCTGGGGTTTGGCTCTGGGTGTACGGCGGGCTTTGGCGCGCTGCTGGCCGAGCTGTTTCCGACGGAAGTACGCAGTGCTGCGATGGGCACCACCTACAACATGGCGCGGGCGGCGCAGCTGCTGGCTCCGGTGCTGGTGGATGCGATGAAGCAGCGCTACGGGCTGACGGGTGGGTTAGGAGTGCCGCTGCTGCTGGCGATAGCGACCGCGCTGTGGGTCTGGGTGCTGCCAGAGACCAAAGGCATCGTGCTGCCCCGGCTGTTCCTATCGCCACGCAAGGGGCCCTCGCCCAAGCCGCCGGTGAAGAAGGACGTTTCTCCTAAGCCATAAGCTCTGATCCGGTGGCGGCTGTGGGCTCGCTTGCTGGGCGCGCAGGACCACCGGTACTCTAGCCAGCCTGGGCTGGGCTCTAGAGTCCGGGGTCTGTGTGGAAGCTGAGGGTCGGAGGTGAGCGTCTCTGTGACGCTACGAAGACTACGGCAGGAGGGTAAACTCGACGCGGCGGTTCTGACTGCGGCCTGCTGACGTGGTGTTGGGAGCCACGGGCTTTTCGGGGCCGTAGCCTTTGGCCACCAGCCGGTTTTCGGCGATGCCTTTGCTGACCAGGTACTTGACGACCGCCTCAGCACGCTGCTGCGAGATCACCAGGTTCTTGGCTGCATCCCCGGAAGAGTCGGTGTGACCCGAGATCTCCAGCCGGACCGACGGCGACTCTGTGAGCACCTTGACGGCTTGGTCGAGGACCTTAAACGACGACTGCGCAATCACGGCGCTGTTTGGCTGAAACGAGATGCCTGCAATAGCCCCAGTAAACTTCTTCACGGCTTGGGGTAACTCGTCGGGGCAGCCATCGTCATCCTGGTAGCTGTTGCGCGTCTCTGCCTTGTCGGGGCAGCGGTCCAGGCGATCGGGAATGCCGTCCTGATCTTGATCCGTGTCGGGACAGCCGGCCAGTTCGGCGATGCCAGGCTGCTGCGGGCACTTGTCCATTCGGTCGTTGATGCCGTCCTTATCGGTATCCGGAGCCGGACAGCCCTTGTCCTCAGTGCTGCCAGCCTGGCCGGGACACAGGTCGAGACGGTCGGGAACTCCGTCGCCATCCCCATCAGTATCAGGGCAGCCGTTGTTCTCTTTGACACCCGCAACGCCCGGACACTTGTCGAGGCTGTCTGCGACGCTATCGCTGTCGCTGTCCACTTCTGGGCAGCCGCCGTTGGCTGCAAGACCGGCCTGGGTTGGGCAGCGGTCGACGTTGTCGAGAATGCCGTCACTATCGGTGTCTGCAATCGCAGGAGGAGGAGGCGGCGGCGGCGCTTCTTTACCAAAGCGTGCGAAGACTGCGCCTAAGATCTCGCCTTCTGGGGTGAATAGCGAGGTGTTGCCTTGCGCCAAGACGAAGCGGCCATCGACGCGGAAACCCCAGCTTGGGCGAATGTCGAACATAAAGCCCGCGCCTGCATGCAGCGCTCCTTTGGCGTCGGTCTGCAGGATGCCGGGCGACAGCGGTGAGCTGAGCTGGCCACCACCACCGACCAGCAGGAACGGACGGAAGCTGCCGGTCAGGATGTTGATGCGAACATGCGCCCGCAGCGGCATTACGGCGACGCTGGCTTGGCTGTCGGGAACGGGGTTGCCATCGGGATACTTGAGCGGACCGCGCATACCAGACGGGCTGACTCCTACTTCTGCTTCCAGCGCAATTCGTGGAATAGGCAGATACGCCAGCCGCACGCCGAAGATGCCAGAGTTGCGCAGCACCGTATCCGAGACATCCAGGGCGCTGTTCGTGGTGTCGAGCGCACGGGCTCGCGACAACGGATTGTCGCTTGAGTAGAACTTGTAGCCACCAAAGATGCCGACCTCAGTCTCGGCGTGAGCGGTGGCGGACAGTGCCAACATCGAGCTGATACCAGCTACCAGCCCAGCTGCACTGGCGAGGGGGAGGCGACCAATTTTTTTTGTATGCCTTGCCATGAGCCACCTAAGTCCTAGAGGAAGTTAAAGACCAGGTTGGCTTCGGTGAGTGCATCCAGCTTCTGGTTGTACTTCACCCGGTAAATGGCGAGGTCCTGGGCGGTGGCGCCGTTGGTGCCATCTTCAATCGCATGCTCTTGCGAGGAGCAGCTGGTGCTGGTCAGTAGGCCAGAGGCCGCCGCGCCGCCCGCTGCCGGGCTAAAGACACCACTGGAGTATGCGGCGAACGTCAGGTTCGGGTTTGGTGCCGGGCAGTTATCGTAGCGGAGGTTAAAGCCGAAGCGGAACGACAGGCGCTGCCAGACCTTGGTGGTGAGGGCGACGCTGGCGTTTACGCGCGTGGCGTCGGCTGGCTTGGCAATGCGCTCGACGATGGTGGCGGTGTTTAGGTTGATGAGCGACTCGGCTTTAGCCGAAAACTGCGTGTTCTCACCCAGGATCAGGTTGTAACCAACAAACAGGCGAGCCGACGCCAGGAACACTGAGTCAGCACCCGTGGAGCCGTCGGTCAGGATATAGCTGTTGTAGGTGGTATCAACGCCAAGCTCGGCTTTTAGCTCGTGCAGCTTGGTCTTAAACATTTGTCGCGAGTAACCCAGCTGGCCACCAGCGATGGCTTTTTTACTGGCCGGGATATCAAGACCAACGAAAGCCGCTAGGTAGCCTGCGTTGTTGGTCGTAAAGAAGCGGTCGTAGCGACCTTTGAAGAGGAAGAAGCCCGCGGTGACCTTGCTGTCGCTGCCGATTTCCTCGGCGCGGTCGACGACACCATTACAGCCACCGGTCATCGCGCCCATCATACAAGTGGCGCCCATCGAGTCGCGGTCGAGCAAGCGGGGGAGGGTGGTGAGTGCATACAGACCCGTTAGATCGAGGGCGATGAGGTTCTTGCCGTCATTGCGTGAGGCGTTGGCGCTGCCCGATAGCGTCATGACGTTGGCGTTACCAGCAGCGAGTGTAAAGCCAGCGGAAGCGGACGCTTTCCACTCCACCTCTTTGACCTCTTTGGGGGGAGCTACGAACTTGTACTCGGTATTGAACTGCTGCCCGCTAGGGAGCGCCTGCGCCTCGACGGAGGTCGTGGTTGCAAAGAGTCCACCTACGAGAGTTAAGCTGCCGAAAAGAATCCGCTTCATGGAAAAAAGTCCTCCTCTTTGAGTGCGTAGGCCAGGGTTACATCTAGGTGTAAAGACCAGATTGGACGTTTTGGAATGCGACATCGTATCACACTGCTGAGCGACGCCACAGGTTGCCTCATGGAAGCAAAGGACGGGGACAGGTAGGGTTCATTCATTACTTTTGCGCGGCCTAGAATACAGGTCTGTGTTTCTCGTCCTACCCCGTACCAGGAGGGTACTGAGAACATGGCGACAGCGACGCACAAGTGGAACTTTTACCGTGCCGGTGGGGTAGAACAAGTAGTGATCGGGTCCGGAGCCGATCTGGTCAATCTGGACCAACTGGACCAAAAGCTGTGGTTGGCGCTGGCGTGTCCGGTAAAGGGGACCGAGCTGGATGCAGCGACCCTGGCGCTGGTGGACACGGACCAGGATGGGCGCATTCGAGTACCAGAGGTTGTCGCAGCCATTAAGTGGGCGCGAGATGTCTGGAAGAATCCGGATGACTTGCTGAAGGGCTCTGACGCCGTCTCCCTATCAGGGATTAACGAGAAAACAGAGGCGGGGGCTGCGGTACTAAAGGGGGCGCGCGCCATCCTAAAGAACCTGGGCAAGGCGGACGCCAAGGCGATTGCACTAGAAGATGTCACCGACACCGCAAAGATCTTTGCGGGCACTCGGCTAAACGGCGACGGGGTACTTAGCGCCGACGCGACCGATGACGTGCCAACGCAGCAGGCGATTACCGACATCATGACGGTGTGTGGCTCGGTAAAGGACCGCTCGGGCACGCCGGGAATCACGCAAGAGCATGTCGACAAGTTCTTTGCGGAAGCTGCTGCGCTGGTGGCTTGGCAAGACAAGGCCCTGGGCAATAAGGCCGTGATGCCGCTTGGAGAGCAGACTGCCGCTGCGGCAGCAGCAGTGGCTGCGCTGAAAGTGAAGGTAGATGACTACTTCACCCGGGCTCGGGTCGCTGGCATCGACCCGCGAGCTGCTGCTGCCTTCAATGGGGCAGATGCGGACTTTGTGGCGCTGGCGACCAAAGACTTAAGTGCTGCTAGCGCTGAGCTTGCACGCCTACCGCTTGCGCGGGTCGAGGCTGGACGGCCTCTACCGCTGGGCGATCAGGTAAACCCAGCGTGGGCCGCAGCCGTAGCCGAGCTTGTTAGCTGCGCGATTTCTCCGCTACTGGGCGCATCCAAGCAGCAGCTCACGGAAGCGGAGTGGCTGTCTCTTCAGGCGAAGCTGGCTGGCTACCAGGCTTGGCTGGGCGAACGGCCTGCATCTGTTGTGCATCCTCTGGGGCTGCCGCGATTGACGGAGCTTTTCAAAAGTGGCGCCAAAGATCGCATCATGTCGCTGCTGGCACAGGACAAAGCAGTGGAGGATGAGAACTCCAAAGTCCAGCTGGTTGAGCGCATGGTGCGGTATCAGCGGGACCTGGCGAAGCTGCTCCGCAATTTTGTAAATTTCTCTGACTTTTACGGCCAGCAAGGGGCGGTGTTTCAGGCGGGGACCTTGTACCTGGACGGTCGTGCTTGCGACCTGGTGATGCGGGTCGAGGACGCCGGCAAGCATGCGGCGCTGGCGGGTCTGGCCAAGTGCTACCTCGCCTACTGCGACTGCGTGCGGCCAAATGGTGAGAAGCTGAGCATTGCTGCTGCGTTTACCAGTGGTGACTCCGACAACTTGATGGTTGGTAGAAACGGCATCTTTTATGACCGCGCAGGTCGCGACTGGGACGCCACGATTACCAAGATCATCGAAAATCCCCTCAGCATCCGTCAGGCCTTCTGGTCGCCCTACAAGAGCTTTGTGCGGATGGTGGAAGAGCAAGTAAGCAAGCGCGCTGCGGCGGCTGATGCGGAGTCCAAGGCCAATGTTGCCAAGCTGGCCGAGTCGACCGCTCAAGCAGACAAGACCAAAGCCGTCGAAAAGCCCGCAGAGCCTAAGAAGATAGATGTTGGGGCCGTGGCGGCTCTGGGTGTGGCTGTAGCTGGCCTAACTACCTTCGTAACGACGTTGCTGGGCTATCTGCTGGGCATGGGCTGGTGGATTCCGCTGGGCGTGCTGGGCATGCTGCTGGCGATCTCGGGGCCGTCGATGCTTATCGCTTGGCTCAAGCTGCGTCAGCGCAACCTGGCTCCGCTGCTGGATGCCAGCGGCTGGGCGATAAACGGCAAGGCGATGATCAATGTGCCGTTTGGTGGCGCGCTGACGACCACTGCGACGTTGCCTGAAGGCGCCAAGCGCTCGCTGAAAGATCCGTTTGCGCCAAAGCCGAGCCGCTTACCGATATATCTGTTCTTGCTCGCGCTGCTCTGCACGGGTGTGTCTTGGTACCTGGGCAAGCTAGATGCGTATCTGCCCGCAGCCGCCAAGAGTACGGCGGTCCTTGGGGACCAAGCACCTGCTGCCGCGACTGCCGCCCCGTCGGCTACCAAGTAACTTGTAGCCGCTCGCAGTAATCACGCTCCCATGCAGTACAAGACTTTGCCAGCGTGCCTTTTGTACGAAGGTGCGCTGGCAATTTTCGCGTTTGGCCTCGGGGTTAAGTCGGTAAGCGACCTAGGTCCGCGAAAATCAAAGTGTTTTGCAATTTCTGGTGCTCGCTTTTGCAAAACTTTTCGGCTAGGTTTCATCAGCCAAGCAAATAGAGGCTTTGGCTGCGGACGGCATGTCGCCATTCGCATTCGGGAAAGAAGTGTTTACATGGCTAGCGGTACAGTTAAGTGGTTTAACGATTCTAAGGGTTTTGGCTTTATCACTCAGGATGATGGCGGCGAAGATGTCTTCTGCCACCACACCGCAATCCACTCTGAGGGCTTTCGCACTCTTCAGGAGGGGCAGAAGGTTGAATTCGAAGTGACCCGGGGCGCAAAAGGTCTCCAGGCCGCTAACGTTAAGCCCGTCTAACACACAACGACGAGCGCAGTCGTCTAGGTTGTATGCCTGGCGACTGACTGTCTGAACGCGCTGGCAATCAGCCAGCCCTTGTCAGCAGTCACTAAGAAGCCTTGCTCCGGGAAACCGAGCAGGGCTTTTTTTATGTCTTTAGCGGTCGCGATGTCTTTGGTTTGAACGGAGGCTGGTTGCGCTGTGGCCACCTAGTCCCAGCTGTGCGCATAGACGTGCGAGCCGCTCATGTAGCTGGGATCTACGTAGATGCCGGTGTTTTCGTAAGTGCTGGCCGAGAACGCTGTCAAACGCACGCTGCGTTCGGCGACGTGGCTAACGACGTACCACTGTCGATCCAAGGTCAGGGTGATGCCGCGCGGTCCGGTTAGCTCTAGCAAGCCGACCAGCTGGGCGTCGTCCAGACGCCAGATCGAGACGCAGTTGCCCAGTGGATGCGTGGCCAGCACGACACGGGACTGCTCATTGATAACGACAGACAGCGTCTCACCCAGCATGCGCTGCACGACGGAGGCTGGCTGCTCAAGGGTGACCAGCGCTTTTCCTGCCGGGCGTAGCGACACCGCGCCAAGCTGCTGGTTCATGTTTGGCAATCCCTCACGCGGGGCCGATACCACTGCCAGATCGCCCGCGGGCGTTAGCGCTAGGTGTCCTGCATTAAAGCGCGGCGAGGCGATAGGTACTTTTTCCAGCAGCTTGCCGCTGCTTAGCTCCACGTAGGTGATGCTGGCTGCCGCGTCATCGCTGTCTCCGCGCGCTTCGAGCGCAGCCTGGTAGCTGCCGCCGCCATTGGCTACCACCATGATCGTGCCGTCCGCGATCAGCTGACAGTCGTGAGGCGCGCTGCCATACGTCGGCACAGTACCCAGCTCCGCGAGCGTCTGGCTGTCACGCACCACCAGTATTCCCGCGAGGTCCTTGTCTACCAGTGACTCGGTCGCGTAAAGCACCGAGCCATCGATGGAGAACGCGCCATGTCCGTAGAACTTGCGGGTGGCTGGTGTTCGCACTGGCGTTTCAACTTGTCGCGACGCTAAGTTGACCAGCGCGGCCCCAGGGCCTTTTTTCTCAAAGACGGCGGCGCGGGCGGGATCTTTGGGATCGATGCACAGACCGTGCGCCAAGAATTCTAGTGGCAGTAGCGCTGGCTCTGGTGCGCCCGCAGTGTGATCGTGGTCCAGGTTAAGCAGCGCCAGCAGGTACTGCATACCGTCGCTACTTTGATAGCCGCCGCCGCCGAGGATGTAGCCCTTTTTTGTGCCTTCATGGGTCATGTCGCGCAGAGTCTACGCCAGCGGAGGCTGGCTAGCGTAGCGCAGGAACGCGTGGGCGAGGGCTACACCGCAGGGCGTCTGACCGTAGCGACTAAAAGTAGGTGATGTCCCAGTGGTTGCCTTCGTCAGCGTACAGGTTGCCGGCTGCCGACTTATACAGAGGGGCCCCGTCGCCGCGCCGGCCCTGATAGGTGAAGTTGCCGGTGATGTACTTGGTGACGCAGGTGGTCGGCGTGATGTCGACCTTGTAGCCGTTCCAGTGGCTGTAGGTGCCTGAGGCATGGCCGGTCTCGGTGCCACCTGTGATGGTCATGGCGCAGCGGCTGGCGCTGCGCAGCGTGATGATGCCGCTGACGGTTGCGCTGTTGATCTGCTCAAACGAGGTGCAGTTGGACTTGTTGCGGTTGGTGCAGCCACCGCTGGAGTAAACGCCGATGCCTGCCGCCGCGATTCGGGCAGCCGCATCCGCCTGGGACAGCTTGGCTGGGTCCTCATCGACCTGGTCAGGAGCAAACTCATCGCCCGTATCCTCAGCCTCGGACCCGTCTGCAAAGGCGTCGGTCGTTGCAGCAACCGAAAAGGCCAGCGAGCACGCAGCAATCGCGAGGAGCTTTTTCAACATCGCCATCGGTTTCTCCTTTGTATCTGCGGGTCTTCCCGTCTGGCGGCGCAGTGGGGCCGTCAGCAGACCTGCCTGGTAACTAGCGGTAGCAGTGATTACTGAGCGAACTGATGCCCAGGTGTCGTCTCGGGCGCAGGCGGTGGTACAGGCGGGGCTGGCTTTTGGTCTTGCAGTGCTTTGGCTGCTTTGGCCGCAGCGTCTGCATCGTGCTTGTCGATCGCGCGCAGCATCGAGAGCACACCTAGCTGCTCGTCTTTGGCGGTATCGCTGTAGACGTGGTCGCGGATGTACTTGCCGCCCTTGTACTGGTCCGTGCCAGAGAACGCGTAGGGACTGACGTGTCCCTTGTTGTGATAGCCAAGGCCGTTGTAGCGCTCGGCGTAGCTCACCAGCGTCGCTTCATCGGTCGTGGCTGAGTCGATCTTGTACGCATTCTGGATGCGCTTCTTCTGGCCTAAAGCATCCTGCGCCGCAGGCTCCCAGGTGTCGTAGACTTGGCTCGGCTTGGGCTCATTGACCGCTTCTTCGCCGAGCGGATCACCCTGGTGCAGGTAGGTGCCAAAGTCGCCCGTGCTCTCGCGCCAGTGCAGCGAGGCCACCAGCTTGGTGGGAATGCCTGCCTTTTGCGCGACCGCGTCGTAGCGGGCTTTGTTCTTCTCCCAGTTCTTCAAAAACGCCTTCATGTCCGCTTGCTGATTGGCGCTTAGGTCTTCCTTGGCGTTGGCGACGCGAGTGCGGTTAAACATCAGCACCGCCGCCATCGCCGGATCGTCAGGCATATGGTCGACTTTGTCGGCATCGTCGCCCGGCTTTGGCTTCTCGGGCAGCTGGTCCAGCTTCTGCAGCTGCTCCAAGGTCTTCGGCCCGACAATGCCATCGGAGCCAAGCCCGCCGCCGTCCTGTAG
>JAGNNG010000024.1 GCA_017990795.1 Deltaproteobacteria bacterium | reverse complement strand
GTCGACTCTCATCGACTCGCCTTCGCAGCGTGATACTAGCGAGAGATCTTGGCCTTCGGCGGGAGCATGATCGACAGACCCACACCGAAGTACAGGTTACCGACAATGTACTCGTCGTCAGTAGTCAGCCTAGGAGTACCGTCGGGGTTGTTATCCGCCGTCGACACATCCAAGCCACCGGGGTTGGACTTGTAGATATAGTCCCGTAGCTCTAGCTGCAACCCGATGTAGTCGTTGAAGAAGATGTGCGCACCGATGCCAAAGACGCCTGCCACATGCAGACCCTTGAACGGATCTGGGGACTGCAGGTTGACGTCATTACCAGCACTCAGCGGACTCAGGTTGACCTGCCGCATCATGTTGGACGTGTCAGTGTAGGCGCCCATCCCGCTGGCCAGCGGCGTGTCAAGAATCGCCACACCAGCACCTGCCAAGCCATAGAAGTCATAGTTGGCAAAGATGGTGTTAAACAGCGAGAACTTGCCGCCAATTGGCGTCAGGGTTGCATACAAGCCGCCAAGCATCGACGGGCCGATCAAGTGATCGCGAAACATCTGCTTGCTAGGCTGTTTTAGACCTGCTGCGGCATCGGTCGATCCAGCATAGGTGGCCGGCAGTGCCTCTTCAATCCGCCCGACGAGCGGTGCAGCAATATTGCTGGTGTAGTGAAACGAAGCTCCAATTCCAAGCCAGTCCGTGATGTGGAACTGGAGGTTTGCACCACCACCGATCCCAATCAGGTAAGGCTGACTTGCCGACACCAGGAACTGTGGGGTGATCTCGAAGCGCAACTTGCGCATCTCCACCCGGTGTCGGATTGCTGGCTGCCCTGCCAGCGGGTTACGCCCTCTGTCCGCATATGCATCAGAAGCGAACAGAGCGAGGGCTCCAATCGAAAGGATGACGCTTTTGGTCCGCATGTAATCCCTCGCTCCCATTACCGAGCCAGCCTGTACTCAAACTTCGGCGGCAAGAAGATTGACAGCCCCAAGCCGAAGACCACATCCAGCGACAAGCTGGTGCTGCCATTCGCCTTACGACAGTCAGAGTAAGCCGCCTCAAACTCCGGCGTGCCTGACGACTTGCCGACGTAGAAGTCCTTACAAGCGCCAGCAACATCGCGGTTGTAGGAGGCATTGGCAACCGGCTCAAACGTGTCCGGATAGCCATACATCTTCAAGAAAGCGTTTAGCGCCAGCCACTTCGTCAAGAACAGACGAGAACCGACACCAACGTTGAAGATGGCACTGATATTGGTGAAAGACGGGTCGGAGCGCTTGACCGGGATAACCTGGCTCATGAAAGCGCCAACACCGAGGGTCACGTAGCCTTCCCAGTGGACAATCGCGCGGTTAAACAGCGCGAACTTGCCGTAGGCTGGCACATAACCAAAGTCCAGCAAGGCCGAGAAGATCTGCTTGTTCACCGCCGGCAAGACCTTGTCTTGTGCACCGGTGAGGAAGTAGGTCCCATTGGCATCGTTAGCTTGCTGAGGAAAGTAATACTGCCCTTCCACACCCAGCCACAGCGCCTCGCTGAGGAAGAAGTTGACCTGGCCACCGACCGCGTGGTGACGAATCAACGGATTGTTGAGAGAGAAGTGATAGGTAGGAGCTAGCTCCACCCGCTTCGCTTTCAACGTGTAGCGCCGAGGAAGAACAGCGATATCATCCCATCGCTGCTCTCCCTTGAGCTTCACATCGTCCGTTGGAGTCTTGGCGGATGCAACCTCTGCCGCAGCAGCCTCACCTGACTGCGGAAGCGAAGCAGGCGGCTCGGCTGGCGGCTCCGCAGCTGGTGGCTCCGCAGCTGGCGGGGTCGCCTCAGGGGTCGCCGCGTTTGCTGCGGGAGGGCTTGCCGGCGCAGGTTTGGCCGGTTGCCCGAATGCGTAATTGCCTGTGCCAGAGAGCGTAACCGCTGCCGCTGTCCACATACACAGGCCTATTGCCAATCTCCTCATGCTTACCTCGCGTAACGCCGTTGGGGCTGGCATCCTAGATACCGGGGGGAAACGATATCATGCGCCTTTTATCACAATCAAGCTGTTATGAGCCGACAGCGCATCGACTGAGTACCCTGCGCTGCAATTTCACCCTGCAACTTTCGGCTCTTATCAAGACTTACCAATTTCCACTTTTCGACAATCTGCGGCAGCGCTGAGAACTTGTGTTCCCAAGTAGCTGACATTCTGGCTGACCTGCTGTGTGGCCAAGCTAGCTGAACCTCTTTATTCGTCTGTCGCTCCTGCTTGCGTGAGCGCTTAGGGGCCAGCAGGCTTGCTATCTCTTGCTGCTGATTGTGGCTGCTCGTCATTTGATTCGTCAGGTGATTCATCAGTTCTGAGAGCAGGCCATGCGCACCGCGCGCCAACTGCTTGGACAGTACAGTCGCACCACAGCAGCGTGGCTGGCTACAAATCAAAGTACGAGAAGAACACAAATTGCGCAGCAGGAAAGCGCGACGACAGCGAAGTCCGAGGACGCCGAAGGTTGCCGGAAGGCGTAAAACAGGGAAGGCATCGCGGTCTGCTGTACAAAAACCAAGGCCGCTGGAGCTGCCGCGAGCTAAGCGCGCACGCGATGAAGAACCCCTGTAAGGTCCTCCATTCCCTGCGGCTTGAGCCTCAGCCAGTCTTGCTGGCAGTGTTCCTGGCGACCCCATTGGCAACCCCATCAGTAAACCACGTTCTCCGTCGACCGAATCAACCTAGAGCAAAGCGTCCTATCATAGCCTACATAACAGCCCGGTCATATAACACATCGACGAAGTCCTCTGCGTCAAAAGCTCGCAGGTCTTGGATTTTTTCGCCGACTCCAATATAGCGCACGGGGACGCCCAGCTCATGAGCGATTCCTAAGATCACTCCACCTTTTGCGGTGCCATCCAGCTTGGTCAGGATGATCCCAGTGATTTCCATGGCTTCTTTGAAGGTAACCGCCTGAGCGAGCGCGTTTTGACCGTTTGTTGAATCTAGCACCAGCCAGGTCTCGTGAGGGGCGCTTGGATCGGCCTTCTTGATGACCCGTCGCACCTTCTGCAGCTCGGCCATCAGCTGCTCTTTGACGTGCAGACGGCCCGCCGTGTCAGCGATCACCACATCCAGCTGCTCGTGCTGGGCGCGCTTGATCGCCTCAAAGATCACGGAAGAAGGATCGGCACCTTCCTTGCCGCGCACCACCGGTACCTTGGCGCGCTGCCCCCACACTTCTAGCTGCTCCACTGCAGCAGCGCGAAAGGTATCCCCAGCGGCCAGAATTACCTTACGACCCTGCTCCGTCAGCTGCGCTGCAAGCTTGCCGATCGTGGTTGTCTTGCCCGCGCCATTTACGCCGATGACCAGCAGGACAAAAGGTTTATGCGCCGCAAAGTCCACCGGAGGGCGATCGACGTGCAGCAGCTTCTGCGACTCTTCTTTGATCACCGCCCAGACGGCCTCTGGATCTTTTAGCTCTTTGCGACCCAGTGACGATCGGACTTGCTCAAACAGCTGCTGCGCGGTCTTCACGCCAATGTCCGCCGTCAGCAGGACTTCTTCCAGCTGCGTAAACAGATCCTGATCGATCTCTTTACGCCGCAGCAGCTCGCCAATGCGCGAGATAAACCCAGCCTTGGTCTTGGACAGTCCCGCGGCCAGCGCTTTGTCGCCAGGCTTGCCGACAGGAGCTTTCCCCGCCGTCCCAACCTGCTCAGGCTGCTCGGCTAGACCGGTGGCTTGCTCACTGCCAACCCGACCCGGCGCCTTCTGACCGGACTTGTCTCCAGCTTTTTGGCCAGCTTTCTGGCCGCCTTTTTGGCCAGCTTGGCGACCCGACTTGGACCCAGACTTTCGCCCTGGCTTGCCTCTGCCTCCTGACTTTCGGTTGCTGCCTTCGGTGTCTACGTCACCATCGGCATCATCTTCGTCGTCATCGCTGCCATCGCCCAGCGCCCGATGCGCAGCACGCCCAGCCAGTGCCTTCCGGATCCCCAGCAGCAGCAAGAGGACCAAAAAAGCCACCAGCGCGATCGCAATGTAGGCTCCCAAGTCTAAAGGCCCAGATCCCGCCGGTGAGCCTTGGGCAAGAAGGAGCGGCAACGCAGAGTGCATAAGTTCCGGGTACTATAGGAGACAGCGTTCTGACCGGTCAAGGACGGTCATAGACGACGCATGGCTCACGGCCTGTCGGTAACAGGAAAGCACGGCCCTTTACGCGCGGGGCCCCCGAAGAACCAAGAATGATCCTCGACCTTCCAATCCCGCCATCGTGGCTTCGACTGGTCACGACCAACGCCGCTGACGCCAGCGCGAGTGGCGATGCCAGAAGTCACAACGGCGTAGATGCTCCATCTGCAGCCGCGGCAGAACCCAGCGCGCAGAGCGACCCCGAGGAAGAGAGCGCCCAATATTTCTCGCAGCAAAGCCCGGATGGTGAGCCATGTCTGCTGATGGTGTCACCGATGCTGCCGCTACCAAGCTCGCTGGTGACGCTGGTGCGGTCGGCAATCCAAGACGAGGCGGACTTTAAGCTCGACTGGAAGTGGCCGCCGCAGACGCCGCGCCTGGGTCCGTGGGAAGTGGTCGCGCAGCTTTGCATCGGTCAAAGTCGCGAGTCAGGCCTGCCCACCGGTCGCCTGTACGTGGCCCTTGATGCCGGGGTCGGCGCGTTCTTGATCGTGGTTATCGACCGCGATCCCAATCGCCTGGCGCAGCGTCAAGCCGAGGTCTTCAGTCTACTCAGCCGAGCCCAACTCTTCCGCGTCCAGCACGCTGGCGAAGCGGAGGGCTTGCAGCCCCAAAACAACAACCTTGCTGCAGGTGAACCCGCCGGCCCAGACCTGCTGCCAAGTCGCCTACAGGCAGTCATCCCTCCCCAGCTGCCCGCTCCCGAGCTTTATCTAAAAGAGTTCCTGTTTCGTCACTTTGTGGACTAGCCGCAACCCTGCGTGCTGACCCGCATTCCTGACTCAGGCACCTACGCCCACCGCCAGCCCCCAAACTCCGTGGTAACATAAGCGCGAGGCCTTTTTAACAGCAGCACCGTCCCGCCCAAGGCAGCCCGCAACTGCGCCTGCCCGGCACGCCCATCGGCGCAGGGACGAGAGAGAGAAGGACCACCATGGCAGAGTTCGACTTTGCCCCACGCCCACCCCGACAAGAGGATGATGCCGAGCAGGCGTCTCCCTTTGCTTCGCACTCTGGTCTTCCACACGGCGACGAGCATGACGGCGGCTATCAGCAGTTTGCCCCGCCCGCCGAGGACAAAGACAGTCAGGCCCAGCGCGCCGCTGCTGCAGCCCAAGGACCCTTTGCTGGTCCGCCGCCCAGCCAGTCCGCTGGCCCTCGGCAGAAGCTGTCGGACCCGGACAGCCCGTTTGCTGCGGTCAGGCAAATGGCCACCATGATGGGCATGGCGCGACACAGCAACGCCCATGTCGATCCCATCAGCTCACCGACGGGACTTCTGTCGCTAATTCGCGGCGGCATGCAAGGCCAGCACGACAAGGCCGACGATCACTCGTTTAAGCTCGATGCGACCGCCAACGCCAGTTCCGGTGGTGGCTTTGGTGGCATGGCGACGGCGCTTGGAACCATCGGTGGACCGCTCCGAGGCCAGGCGCAAAACGCTGCCACTTCGTCGGCGATGCAAGCGCTGGGCGGCATGGCCAAAAACCTGGGCGGCGGCCTGCAAGCCTCGCTGGGACACCTGAATATGCCGGTGCGCCAGCACATGCACTGGCTCGATAAAGGCGTAAAAAGCCTTTACAAGATCAAGCGCTAGCACCTGCTTTCATCGGCCTGGGCGCAGTCGGCCTGGGCCTCTTTGGCCTTGGGGATGACGCGCAAGGCGAGTCCCTCGGATACGAAAAGGACTGCGATGCTTACGGGACTGACGGTTGGATTTGACTGCCCCGCCGGCTGGGTAAACGCCACCGGCGACGGTGAAGAAGCAGGCGATGCGGTGCGGCTGATCCCGCCCGGCGAGCTCGATGCTTGCCTGGCGATCTGCAAAAAGCCGCTCTACGCACCGGCGGGAAAAGCGCTACTGCCCGACACCTTGATCGACGAAGTGCTGGCGCAGCAGCCGCAGTTTCGCGTCGTGCGCCGCTCGCCGCCAGAGCAGCTGCAGTCGGTAAATGGTCGCCTGTATCTGGTCCGCATCGTCGGCTGGCATGGTGAGCCCAAGATCGCCGCCGGTCAGCTGGTGACCATCTTTTTCCCGCAAGACGGAACCGGTCCGCAGCGCGCCTCAGTCGCCATCTTCCTTTGGTACACCGAAAAAGCGGGCCGCAAGTACGCGCCGCAAGCGATGGCCACCTTCCGCAGCCTGCGTATCATTCCGGCATCGCAGCAGAGCTGGCCGTCCATCGACGTGCTTGCCCAGTACGCCGAGTAGCCCGTCACCACCGCTGAGCCGCCGCGCACCGTGGACAAAAGCGCAGACGAAACGACCTTTTGGGCGATAATGGCCTAACATCTTGCGACATCATGCTGAAACAGAATTTGGCTCCTTGATGGGTGAGCTGCTCGCGGACCTGGAGCGCTTTCGCCCCGCCTTGCCCGCGACCACGCCTCCCGAGCAGCTGCAAGCCCTGGTGCAAGAGCGCGCCCAGCTGCGCCTCACCGAGCTTTATCGCGAGTACCGCATCGACGAGCAGCCCGGCGACCTCCAAGCCGATGCCCAGCTGACCCTGTATCAGCGCGAAGTCTCCCAAGTCCTAGTCCCTCGCTACACCGAGCTGGCCGCAGAGCAGAACCAGCGCGAGCGCGCCGCCGTCGCCCATACCTCATTCCCGTGGCGCGGCCCCGACCTTTACAACCGCATAAGCTACGTCGCCTTGTTCTTTGCCCTGGGCCTGTTCGTCGTGTGGGCCCCGTTTATCCCGCTGTGGGAGAAGTGGATTCCGTTCGCCCTGGCGGCCATCGCGCCGCTGTGTAGCCCGTGGCTGCCCGACCTCTACCTGGCGCTGCATCGCCGTCGCCATGAGATCGCCGTGGGCCTGCTCCATGAAGATCTGGATCGCACCGGTCGCGCGCTGCCGCTGCCGCCTATTTCAAGCAGTGCCGCGCTGCCCAGTTCGCCGCTGCCAGCGCGCTTGCCCGCAGCGACCGCCAGTCCCTTGACCCGAAAGTAACCCGCGTGGCGCTAGGTCGCCCGCAGTTAGGACCGCCCCGATGGAGTCAGTGTTACGCGTCCTCAAGTTTCTGCTCTGGCGCAAAGTGGTCATGATCCCGCTGCTGATCCTGTTTAGCGGCTACCAGCTCACCTCTTGCGCCACCGTCTACGTCGGCCCCGCTCAGGTCGGCATTCGCCAGGTGTCGATCGGCGCCAACTCCGGCATTCGCAAAGAGCTGCTGCACACCGGCACCCACTTTGTCATCACCGGCTACGAGCGCGTCCACCTGTTTCCCACCGACCTGCAGACCCTCGACATGAGCGGCAGCGGCGAGAACAGCAAAGGCGGACGCAAGACCGAGGCTATGAACATCCAGACCTCGGACGGCTACCGCGTCACCATCGATGCCACCATCTTGTATCGCATCAAGGACCCATACCTGACCTTTACCAAGGTCGGCCCCGGCAAGCTCTACGAAGATTCCGTCGTCATCCCGCGCTCGGACAAGGCCCTGCGCAAGACCCTCGGCGAGCTAAACTCCGAGGAGTTTTACCAAGGCCCGCAGCGCATCCAGCGCGCCAAGCTCGCTTTTGATCAGCTAAAGCCCGACCTCGAGGAAAAAGGCATCGAGCTGGTCAAAGTCCTAGTCCGCAAGATCACCTACGACAACGCCTACCAGCACCAGATCGAGCAGCGCAAGATTCAGGACCAGATGGTCTTTAAGAACCGCGCCGAGAGTGCCGCCGCCAAAGAGGAGGCCCGCAAGCGCGAGATCATCTCGACCGGTCAGGCCCAGGTCAAAGTCGAGCTTGAGAAAGGCTCCCGCGAGGTCGCCCAGATCCTGTCTGACGCCAACCTGTACATGCGCAGCAAGGCCGCCGAGGGCGATCTGCTGGTCAAGACCGCGCAGGCCCAAGGCACCGAGCTAGAAAACCGCGCCTTAGAAGGAGCCGGCGCCTCCAGCATCGTCGGACAGAAGATGGCCGACCTGCTCAAAGGCATCAAAGTCATCATCGTCCCCTCGACTGGCGCGGGCGGCACCAACCCGCTTAACGTCGGTGAGCTTCTCAAGCAGTTCGAGGTCGGAAAATGAGCCGCACCATGACTTCCCACAAGCTCCGCACCACCCGCTGGCTCCTCGGCTGCGGCCTGCTTTCCCTGGCCGCGCTAAGCAGCGGCTGCACCAGCTACTCCACCGACAGCACCGAGGTCGGCGTCCGCACCAAGAAGTTTTTAGGCGCAGGCACCGAAGACCACATCTATCCGCCCGGCGCGACCTACTTCTTTGTGCCGTTTTTATCCGACTGGACCACCTTCGACATCAAGCTGCAAAACCTAGAGATGACCAGCTCGTCCGGGCGCGGCGATCGCGCAGGTGACGACGCCATCGAGTTTAAGACCACCGACGGCAACGACATCAGCGTCAACGTCACCGTCGCCTGGCGCATCGACCCGCAGAAGGCCCCGTACCTGGTCGGCAAGGTCGGCAGCTCCACCGCCGAGGTCAAAGAGAAGCTCATCCGCCCCGCCTGTCGCACCTACGTCCGCGACATCCTCAACGAGCTGCACTCCGAGGAGTTTTACATCTCGGAAAAGCGGTTCCAGAAGGCGCAAAAGGCCATGGACAAGCTGACCCTGGAGCTGGGCCCCGAGGGCATCATCATCGAGCAGGTCCTTTTGGGCGAGCACCGCTTCAACCCCGAGTACGAAAAGGTCATCCACGACCGCAAGATCGCCGAGCAGAACGCCGAGCGCTTAAAGAGCGAAGGCCAAGCCGCCGAGGCCGAGCAGATCCGCAACCTAGAAAAAGCGCGCGGTGACGTCCAGGTCCAGATCGCCCAGGTCAAAGGCCAGCAAGAGCGCATCCGCATCACCGCCGACAAGAACCTGTACGAAAGCCAGCGCAACGCCACCGCGCTTTTGACCGAAGCCACCGCCCGCGCCAAAGGCATCGAGAAGCAGAACAAAGCCATGGCTGGTGCTGGTGGCCGCACTGCCGTTAAGCTGCGCATCGCCGACGCGCTGGCTGGCAAGCCGATCATGATCATCCCGGCGGGCAACGCCAGCATGCAGAAGCTCGACATCAACCGCATGTTTGACGCCATCATGGCCCGCGAAGCCAGCGGCGGCAGCAGCAAGGCCTCAAGCCACAGCAGCGAGGACAACGACTAGCCCATGGCCGACCGCAGCATCCACCTAAGGCGTCTGGCGGTAAGCTGGCTCCACGTACGCCAGATCACCCGCATGGCCTGGGACGGCTTCTGGGCCGATCGCTGCACCATGGCTGCGTCGTCGCTCGCCTACCAGACCGCCTTGGCGCTGGTGCCCCTGCTCGCAGTCGGCCTCGCCCTCTTAAAGTCCAGCGGCCAGCTCGGTGCCGGCTCCACCCTCGTCGAGTTCCTGGTCCAGCAGCTGTTCCCCTCGTCCGCCGATGGCCGCGCCGAGATCGTCTCCCGCCTGTCCCAGTTCTCCGACAAGATCGCCGCCGGCGCCGTCGGCAGCTTCGGCCTAGTCACCTCGATCGCCGTCGGCTTTTTCCTCTTTTTATCCGTCGAGTCGATCTGGAACCGCATCTGGGAGTCCCAGCGCGAGCGCACCTACGTCGAGCGCTTCCTCCTCTTTTACACCGGCATCACCCTGCTCCCCTTTGTCGTCGCCGTCTCGTTCCTGCACACCGCTTCCTTGTTCGGCAAGTACGCCTTTACCCGCCTGTTTCTGTCGGTGTTTAGCACCGCCCTGGTCCTGTCCCTGGCCAACCGCCTGGTCCCCACCCTGCGCGTGCGCTGGAAAGCCGCCATCGCCGGAGGCGTCACCGCCGCCATCATCCTAGAAGTCACCAAGTTCGGCATGGGCCTCTACCTAACCTTCGTCACCGGCAGCTACCGTTCGATCTACGGAGCCCTAGGCGTCCTCCCCCTGTTCCTGCTCTCGATCTACGTGTCCTGGCTCATCCTCCTGTGGGGCGTCGAGGTCAGCCGCGCCGTCCAGCGCCTCCCCCTCCTCCGCCGCTCCCTAGAGCGTGGCGACTCCCCCAACGAGGACCCCTCCATCGTCATCACCGGCCAGCTCGCCGCGCGCCTTTTGTGCGACGTCGCCCGCCACTTCAAAGACGGCAACAAGCACCTGTCCATCTACGACATCCAGCGCCGCCACGGCCTCCCCGAGAGCATCGTCCAGCGCGTCATGAAGCACCTCGCCACCAACGGCCTAGTCCTCCCCTACGAAGACGGCTTCCTCCTAGCCCGCCCCCCCGAAGCCATCCGCCTCCACGAGGTCCTACGCCTCTTCCAGCCCTCAGCCCACCGCTTCGCCCAAGCCGAACCCGACGCCCTAGACCGAGTCCTAGTAAACCTAGACCGCCAAACCGAGAGCAACCTAGAAGCCATCACCTTCGCCAGCCTCCTATAACCC
>JAGNNG010000456.1 GCA_017990795.1 Deltaproteobacteria bacterium | reverse complement strand
CGCCTGGTCAGCGCCGAGAGCGTCTATATGTACGGCGCCGTCGACGGAGAAATGACCGAGGAGTCACCGCAAAAGCCAGTCACGCGCAAAGGGAAGATCCGCGCCGAGCTGGCACGCATGGCCATGGAAGCGCACGAGCGCGGCGAGGTCCAGGTTGCGCTGGGTCGCGCTCCGGACTTTTACGGACCGGAAGCCACCGTGACTACGATTTATGGCGAGCGGGTATTTTATCCGGCACTGGCCGGCAAGACAGTCAGCGTCATGGGACGCCTAGACAACCCGCACACCTTCATCTACTCGGAGGACTTTGCGCGCGGTCTAGTCATCCTGGGGGAAAACGATGCAGCGTTTGGTCAAGCGTGGCACCTGCCCTGCGCCAAGACCCTGACCCAGCGCGAGCTACTGACGCTGATCTTTGCAGCGGCAGGACAAAAGCCGCGCGTAGGTGAAGCGCCAAGCCTGGTCTTTAAGGGGCTGGGATTGTTTGTCCCCATCATGCGCGAGCTGGCCGAGATGCTGTATCAGTGGGAGCGCCCCTATCTGTTCTCCCATGCCAAGTTTGAGCGCGCCTTTGGCCCGGTGACCGTCACTCCGCACGAGCAAGCAGTGGCGGCAACGGTGGACTGGTTCCGCAAAAATCCTGCGAAGTAATCCTCCCTTCTTTGGGAACTGGAAGCTCCTCCTAACGTAATATCCCAGCACGCCCTGCGCATAGGTCCGCGGCACGGGGCGGCTGGGAATCACTAGGACCACGCGCAGCTACAGCATCGGGTCAACCGCTAGGCGCACGTCCGCCATCACATCCTCTAGCGAGCGACCAGCGGTCTGGATCAGCGGCTTAAATATCACCTGCACGGTGTTGTCAAAGTAGGTCTTCCAGCCCTGCGTAGGAACGATCTGCCGCGATCCCTTCAGACAGATTGGGAGGATCGGAACGCCGCTGTCACGCGCCATAATAAAGCCTCCTTTTTTGAAGGCATTTAGCGCTCCGGTGTGGCTGCGGGTGCCTTCCGGCGCAATCCAAATAAACGTGCCTTCACCAAGATGAACCTTGGCTATTTCGAGGCTGGCGATGGCGCGCGAGCGATTCCCACGATTGATCGGCACAAACCCAGACAGCCGCATGGCGCGACCCCAGATTGGAACTCGGAACAGCTCTTCTTTCGCCACCATGCGCAGCCGCACGCGCTCGGGCAGCGCATCGTAGATGACAGGAATGTCTGACAGACTCTGGTGATTGGACATCACGATGCAGGCCTGCGTAGGAATGTTTTCCAGCCCGCTCACTTGCACCGTGGTACGCGTGACCCGCATCAAGTTGCGCGCCCAGCGCCGCAGTCGAATGTCGCTAGAAATCGGCAGCAAGCGCCCCAGCAGCGCATCGGTCACCGTCGGAATAGAGATCGCAAGCGTGTGATAAAAGCAGTTTAGCGTCAGCAGCACACTGCCGCGCGTGGCATGCGGAGGCAGACTCTGTGGGCTTTGTTCCGGCGTCATCTTCAGGCTCCTGTGTCGCCAGGATAGCGGCTTCTCTGACGACACAGAAGCACAAAGCCGCACCAGTTTGCAGTTGCAATAAAACCCGCAGCCGTCGCATCTTTCCCGCAAGTACCAAGCCCACAGCACGCCTTCGGCCCGCGTTTCATCTTTGTTAGGAGTCGTCTTCATGCGCATGCCCCTTGCTCGCCCGCTCTTGTCCGCACACTCTCTGGCCACTAAGACTTGGGCCAGCCTCGCAGTCCACGCGCGCCGCCTGACCTTGCCCGCGCTTTTCCTTGTCACTGCGGTCGCGGGCTGTAGTCAGCCAGAGCCCGAGCCCACCATCCAAAACCTAAAAGCGCAGTACTTTGCGGCGCTAAACCTGGACAGTGACACCGCGCGTGGCGCCCTGGCCAACTTCGAGACGCGCAACGACACCGTTGCGGATCAGATTATCAAGAAACTTAGTGACGGTGAGCTGACCGATGAGAACGAGCGCGTCGAAGCCGGACGCGCACTGTTTTACAGCGGCTTCTTGCTGCATGTTGCGCAGCACGGCATCGAAGATGGCTACCTAAAAGGCTCTGACTTTCTGCGCCCGCAGCGCTATGCAGCGGGTGGCACCGACAAGAGCGAGCTGGCAGCGCGACTGACGCGCTCGGCGTTGCTGCTAAAAAATGCCGGAGAGCTGTTGCCCGATGACAAGCAGATTGCCACCGTGCAGCGCAGCGTACGCTTCAACTTGGAAGCCCTAGACGAAAAGCACTCACCGTCGCTGCTGCTGGAGATTTTAGGAGCTGCGCGCACCGACCTGTTTAGTACGTTTGCCGCGCTGATCCTGCTGCGTGATCCGGAGCTGAACCCGATGACCACGGCGCACATGCAGCAGCTCTTGGGCATCGTCTGCGCGCCCGACCGCTTTGACTGCAACAAGATGGGCCCGCCGAAGCCGCCACCGGCCCCGCTGGATGGCTCGCGCTCGCTGACCCGCGAGATCGTCGGCCCGGTGATGATTGCTGACCTGCTGATGCGACGCGCCGAGTCGCTGCTACAGACCGCTGACATGGACCCCGGACAAGCCATGGCCGCCACCGGAGAGGCCATCGGTCGCATCAAGACCGCGCAAGGCCTGCTGAGCTTTGGCCAGATGAGCGCCCAAGATCCGGCGCTGGTCCACTTCCCAGCGACCAAGTATCTGGCCCCGCGCGCCGAGCGCCTAAGCGAGCTTCTCGACGCTGCGCAGGCTCGCAATAGCGGCACCGGTAGCCCGCCTTTACCAAGCGCTGACTACTACAAGAGCAAAGGCTATCGCTCTGTCTATCAGTGCGTTGCCTGTCACACCGCAGGCAGCAAGTCGCAAGGTATTCCGCAGTAGGAATCAC
>JAGNNG010000454.1 GCA_017990795.1 Deltaproteobacteria bacterium | reverse complement strand
ACAAGCTGGCGCTGCCGCCGCAAGCGCTGCGCCTAGAGATCATGGTCGAGACGCCGCAGAGCCTGCTCGATGCCAAGGGTCGCTCGATGCTGCCGCAGCTGCTGGACGCGGCGGGCGGGCGGCTGCAGGGAGCGCACTTTGGCGCCTACGACTACACCGCCAGCTGCGACATCACCGCCGCGCACCAGAGCCTGCGTCACCCGGCCTGCGACCTGGCTCGGCAGCTGATGAAGGTGGCCTTTGCTGGGACCGGGGTAGCGCTGTCCGACGGGGCCACCAACATTTTACCGGTCGGTCCGCACCGCAGCCCCGCAAGTGAGGAGCAGCGCCAGCAAAACCAAGCCTCGGTACACGCCGCTTGGCGACTGCATGCGGACGACGTGCAGCACGCGCTACAGAGCGGGTTTTATCAAGGCTGGGACCTGCATCCGGCGCAGCTGCCGTCTCGCTACTGCGCCGTCTACAGCTTCTTTTTGCAGAGCTTAAAGCCCGCCAGCGACCGCCTGCGCAACTTCATCGACCGCGCCGCCCAGGCCACGCTCCTCGGTGAGGTCTTTGACGACGCTGCCAGCGGTCAGGGTCTGCTCAACTTCTTTCTGCGCGGCCTGGCTTGCGGAGCCGTCAGCGAAGCCGAGGTCTTGGCCACCGGCCTCTCGCTGGCCGAGCTGCGCACCCGCTCGTTCGCGCAGATCCTGCAGGGTCGCCGCGCCGCCTCGCCAACGCCTGCCGCAAGCCCCCGCTAACCTCGCCAAAACAGAGCTGTTTCCCGTCGCTTGGGCTGGCTGACCTGCGGTGCTTTACCGGGGCCGGTCGGCATGCGAAAGTAAAGCGCCACGTTCCGGCCTGTCGCCGCGCCTGCCACCGGGTAGGACCGCCAGCGCGTCAGCGGAACCCGGCGTCTCTTTGTTTTTTTGGGGGGGAACCGCGCGATGATTGCCGAGCCGATGATTGAGGCCGTGCGCCTACGAGCCAGCCACGACGGAACGTTTGTCGCCATCCAGGGCTTCTCAGCCGAGATCAAGGTCGATGGACCGCTGGTGGAAAGCCAGCTGAACCTAGGCTTTGTCAACGACACCGGCCAGAACATCGAGGGCGATCTGGTGTTTCCGCTGCCTCCGTCGGCGGCCCTGACCGAGCTTACGGTGCTGTGCGGCTCGCGCACGCTGCAGGGGAAGATTCGACCGCGAGGCCGCGCGCAAGCCGAGTATCGCCGCGCCATCGAGGCCGGACAGACGGCAGCGCTGGCGCAATCCGAGGGCGAAGACCTGATGCAGCTGCACATCGCGCCGATCGAGGCGGGCGAGCAGGTCATCGTCAAGCTGGGGATGATGTCGGTGCTGACTCCCACTGCCGAGGGACACCGGCTGCTGCTGCCGCTGACCTATATGCCGCGCTTCGTCGAAGATGCCGCGTCGCAAAAAGCCATCGAAGCCGCCGCCGGTGAAAGGCCCCGCCCCGCGACCCTGGCCGCCCGCGCGACCGTGCGCATCACCATCAAGCACAGCGCTGGGCTTGAGGCCCCGACGATTCGCTGCTCCTCTCACACCGCGCTGCAAGAGCGGCTGGCCGACCGCACGGTGGTGACGGTGCAGTCGGTGCCGCTCGATCGCGACCTGCACCTGGAGATTGCCGACAAGCCGAAAAAAGGCCAGCCCGCGATCTGGACCCGCTACCAGTCGGGCGAGGGGCCAGACGGCCTGGGCGCGACGACCTCGGTAGCGCTGATTCCGCCCGCTTTTGCCGATGAAGGACCGACGATTCCGCGCACGGTGACGCTGCTGGTGGATCGCTCGGGCTCGATGAGCGGCAACCCGATGGCCGCAGCCCAGCGCGCGGTCCGAGGCTGCCTGCGCGCCCTGGGTCCGTCGGACCGCTTCAACATCATCGCTTTTGACTCTAGCCTGGAGGCGCTGGCGCGACGACCGGTACCGTTTAACGACCAGAACCTGCAGGCCGCCGATGCCTTTATCTCCGCTATCACCGCGCGCGGTGGCACCGACGCCACCATGGCGATGAAAGCGGCCCTGGATGATGTCCAGGTTGCGGGCTGCTCGGCAGTGATTGAGTCGGTGCCGCGCCCAGATGCCGCCCACCGCCTGCGCATCGTGGTGTTTATGACCGACGGTGACGTTAGCGGCGCGCAGCACATCCTGGAGGTCTCCAAGCCTCGGCTGGCAGACACGCGGCTGCACGTCATCGGCATCGGCGCTTCGGTGCAGCACAGCCTGCTCGGCGCGCTGGCCACCCTGGGCGGTGGTACTTACACGCCGGTCAGTGACGACAAGGACCTTGAAAAAGCGCTGACGCGGCTGAAAAACACCATCGATGCACCGCTGATGACCGGCATCCAGGTCACGACCGAGATTGACGGCGTGCAGCAGTCGCCCAAACACCTAGAGCCGCAAGGTCCACTAGACCTGTTTGCGGGTCGTCCGCTGCTGCTGTCGTGGCGCGGCAATATGCCAGCGACGGCGAAGCTGCTGCTGACCGGCCTGCGTCCCGATGGTGAAGAGCTGCGGCTGCGGGTCTCGCTGGACCTCAATAAAGCGGCGGAGGACGGCCACTCTGCGGCGCTGCTGTGGGCCCTTTTGCGCAATCGGCGGCTGACCTATCGCTTTGACAGCAGCGACGATGCCACCTTGCAGGCGCTGGGCACCGACTTCGGGCTGGTCAATCGCCAGGTCGCCCTGGTCGCGGTCCACCCCGAGCAGCGCGACGTCGAGGTCGAGAGCACGATGCCAGTCTCGCTGCCGATGCCGTCGCAGCAAGCCCCGGCCACGTCGGGCGGCGCCAGCTACACTACGACGCGTGCAGGCTCTTACCAGGGTGGGAATCCGTTTCCGCCGCCTGCGCCTGCCGCACCC
>JAGNNG010000455.1 GCA_017990795.1 Deltaproteobacteria bacterium | reverse complement strand
GCAGGAACTACCGCTGCCACGCTCGCTTGCCATTCTCCACGTCGGCAAGCTGCTCAGCGACGCGGTCGCGCTCGGCCACGTGAGCAGCCGGACAAGGCATGTCGACCACCAAGCGAACAAACAGACAGCGCGCACGCTGCCGATCGCTACGCAGCTCAGCCAAGCGGTGCCGAAGCGGCTCGGGAGCGGCAGCGGGCATGGCTCGCCAGCGCTGCTCCGTCGCAAAAAAGGATCGTTCCAGATCTTCCAGCTCGCCAAAGAGGCGCTGCCGGTCGTCTTCCCCCAAGGTGGCATCGGTCTGCAGTCGATCGCTCAAGCTGAGGATGCCCTGCCTTAGCTCTTGATGTCGCTGCTGCACCTGAACGCTCTCGCGGAGGTGCTTTTCCAGCGTCTGCAGCTGGCCGGATAGGTCTTGCTCTGCTCGGTCACAGTCCGCGACGTGAGAGCGCAGATTCAACAGCGCCTGCGGCCAGCCGGTAGGCCACAGCTTCGCTGCCAGCGCCGTCGCCCGACCAAACAGGGCATCAGTATCCGTCTCGTACGCACGCTCCTGGCTCTCGGAAGTGGTGATGCGCTCCAGCGGTACTGTCTGCGACGTGCTTACGTTTTGCAAAAGCCGCGTCGGCCAGCTCTGCCGGTCGATTAGCTGCGTGGGTCGCCCTGAGCGATCAATCAGCGCCGTGCGCCGCTCATGCTGCGCCACAATCGAGGTCGGACGCTGATACACGCTCAGACGCTGCGTCGGCTGCGACTGCAAGCTGTTTAAGATCTGCTGCTCACTCCGGGCGGGCGTCAGGATGCTCTGGCCAAGCTGAGTGCAGATGTTTTCTAGCTCAGCGACGAGCTCGCTTGCGGTAGGCCGGTGCGAGGGGTCTTTTTCCAACAGCCGCGCCACCAAGATATCCAGATCCAGCGGGATGCTGCCGTCTCCCACACGCTCTGAAAGGAGCGGTGCCACGGTGTGCATGTGCTGATGCAACACCAGCTCCATTTTGCCGGTGAACGGAGGGCGTCCGACGATGGCATCGTGAAAGACAATGCCCGCCGCGTACAGGTCCACGGGGGGAGCAACCTCGCCGTCGCCAATCAGGGTCTCGGGCGCAATAAACTCGGCGGTACCGGTGATCTGGCCGTGCCCCGTCACTGGCGCTTGCCCGATGATGCGCGCGACGCCAAAGTCGAGCACCTTGACCCAGTCGTCCTGATCCTGATGACGAGTCAGCACGATGTTTTCGGGCTTGATGTCGCGGTGCACAACCCCTTTGCTGTGCGCATGAGCCAGCGCGTGCGCGAGCTGCAGCATGATGTTTAGCACCCGCGACACCGGCAAGGTCCGCGTCGGGCTGCTGTGAATCGCCGACAGCAGCGTGCGACCGTCGACGTACTCGATGACCAGATAGGGCTCACCCAGCTCGTCGCGACCGAAGTCGTATAGATAGACGATGTTGGGGTGATCCATGACGCTGCAGGTGCGAGCCTCACGCAAGAAGCGCAGCAGCGAGCGCTCGTCCCAGATGAACTCGCGCTTCAGCAGCTTTACCGCCATCGGACGGTTTAGCACCTTGTGCGTCGCGCGGTAGACAAGGCCCGTCGCACCACTGCCCAGAAACTGCTCCAGTAAGAAGCGGCCTGCGATGACCCGTCCGACGAAAGAGCCGTGCTCCTCCTCGGCATCAAGCAGCGGAGCCGTGCCTTTTTGCGTCTGCGCCGCAACACCTGGTAGCGAGACGACCCCGCGCGCGCCCGGCCCAGGATTTACCCGTCCCCGCCCAGGCTCGGGTCCCGATTTAGGCGCAAGGTCAATCAGCTGCGCCCCGTCGTGTCGACAGAAGCGCGCCTTGCTACCGTACTGCTTGCCACACTCGGGGCACTGACGCGTATTAACCATGCGAAATACAGGCCCAACTGGGTCTTGCGCGGTGGCTCCAGTACCTGATCAGACATCCACGGGGATCTGGAGCGCTTAGCATGGGCCTAGTTTTCGATATTGCCCTTAATCCAGCCGCAGGTGGACGGTTAAGACCACAATTTCTGCGGTTGAGCTGCCAAAGTTACACCGACATGGTGAGACCGGGCACCTACACACCCCGAGGTTTGGCACGCCGCGTCAGACCCGCGAGCAGGACGCACGCGCCTTTATCAGGGGACCTGCGGCTAGGGCGGCTCAGGGTTGCCAAAGCCAACGCATCGCGTCTAACGCAACCCACAGCTAGCGTCGGTCGCCCGAGCAAAAGTCAACCGCATGCCACCGAAAAGTCTGGGGCGAAATCCGGGGAGTAGCTGCGGTAAAGTGACAGCACCATGGCAACCTACCGCATCGACACCGTGCTTCGGGTCCGCAGCAAGCATCGCCCCGGTCAGCTCGCACGACTGGCCACCGTCATCGCGCAGGAAGGCGCGCTCATCGGCGAAATCACCACCGTCCATATGGCAGAGGGTCTCTCGACCCGCGACATCACGGTGGAGACCGAGACCGAAGCGCACACCGAGCGACTGATCGCAGCGCTGAATAACACCGACGGCGTACAGGTGCTGCAGGTGCGCGATCGGGTCTTTGACTGCCACCAAGGCGGCAAGATCCACTCCACCAGCCGCGTCGAGCTAAAGCAGCTTGGCGATCTGCGCTACATCTACACGCCCGGGGTGGCTCGCGTCGCCCGCGCGATTGCCGAGGAGCCGAGTCGTGCCTGGGACTACACCAGCCTCAGTCGCTCGGTCGGTATCTTCACCAACGGGTCGCGCGTGCTGGGACTGGGCAATATTGGCCCGCTAGCGAGCCTGCCGGTGATGGAAGGCAAAGCGGTGCTGTACGACAAGTTTGCCGGGCTGTCGGCGACACCGATCTTGGTCGACACCCTCAACGC
>JAGNNG010000453.1 GCA_017990795.1 Deltaproteobacteria bacterium | reverse complement strand
GACCGGGTGCTGTCGCCGCTGCTGGCGGTGTCGCAGCGCTACCGCGATGTCATCTACGCCTTCGAGCTGTGCAACGAGCCCGAGTGGTGTACGCGCGAGCCCGGCCTGTCCTGGGATGTGCTGTCAGACAAAAAGACCGTTTCGCTAGAGGCCATGCGCGCGTTTCTGCGGGCTGGAGCTTCGCGCGTAAATGACGCAGGCTTTTTGTCCACCGTCGGCTTTGCCAAACATCAGACGCTGCGCGAGTGGGACTCGGCGGGGCTTTCTTTGACCCTGCATCAGTTTCACTACTACGCCGAGCCGGACATCCTGCCCGTTCACAACTTCGACCCGCGCTGGCCGCTGATTTTGGGCGAGTTTGCAACCGCTCCGCATCGTCCGTGGCGAGAGCTGGGCGGCAGTCAGGACGTGCTGTCGCGCTTGCGCTTGGTGCAGCAGAAGGGCTATCCCGTGACGTTTTTGTGGTCGAAAAATCGCGCCGAAGAGAGCGCTCCCGAGCCAGCCGTAAGCTGGTCGCCCGAGACGAGGGCGCTGGTCGCACGCTTTTGCAAAGGTGGCTAAGCGCGCCTGGCCAGGACGACCCAGCCCGGCGCGCTTTCAGGACTAAAACTAGCGCGGAGTCAGGGTAAAGGCGATTCCTGGGACGGTGATGCCCGGCGCGCCCAGTCGGAACGTGCCGTCAATCTTGGTGATGGTCTTTTTGCCCATGACATCGCTGGTGGTCGTGACCTTGCCGACCACTAGGCCCGCATCGGCGGTGCCTCGACCCGGCAGGGGCAGCGCAAACGCCTGCATGTAGAAGTTGTCCCCATCGATGCGCAGCCACAGGCGCTGCTTCTGGTTCGGGCCCAGCGTCAGCACGCCACCCAAGCTGCCCGGCGGTGGTGCTTGTAGGTCCAGCGGCATCACGACCGGTGGCGGCAGCGGCGGCGGACCCATCGCAGGCAGCGTAATCGTCAGGTTCAGCGCCACCGGTAGCTCACCCGGCGCTGGCTGCGAGACGGTAAACTGGCTCTGGCGCATGCCGTCTAGGACTCCACCCGACTGGAAGTGCAGCCCGGGCAGTACCTGGAACGTATAGCGCTGTCCTGGCAGCAGCGGTTTTGCGGGGGTAAACGTGATCTTGCCGCCGTCCACCCGGAAGCTGCCGCCTACCAGCGTGTTGTTGCTGTCAAACAGGATGATGTGCTTGCCCGCCTCGACGGTCGCGTCAAACTTGCTGTCGTCTAGCGGCTCGGCGAACGCGACCCATGGCTCTACGTTTGGATAGACGCCTTGGTTGCTGTCGATGTCGGGCCAGATACCTAGCGGCGCAGCGCCTTTGGGCGTGAGCTGACGCAAAAACTCCAGCAGGTCGGCCTTTTCGGCGGCGGTGGGCGATGCCTTCACGTAGGCCAGCGCCGTATCCAGGGCGGCTTCTAGCGTGCGCGGCTTGCCGTTTACCATGTACACGCCGTGCCGATAGACTCCAAGCAGCGACGGCACATCCGCAGGCTCGCCCGACTTGCCAGAGGCGATGTACTGACGATTGGTGTAAAGCGGCGGCGCATGACAGCCCGCGCACGACAGCTTCTTTTCAAACAGCTCTTTGCCGCGCAGCGCAGCCTCGGTGTAGCTGCCGTCGGGTCGCGTACTGCCTGTGGCACGTGGCGCGCCAATCAGCGAGCCCAAAAACGCGGCCAGTCCTTCCGCTTCTTGCGTGGTGGCGGGGCGTCCGACGATGGATGCGGGGCCTTGAAAGCCAAAGTTGTCGGCGCTAGAGACGTAAGCTCCCCACTCAATCGGCGTGGTCGCGGCGAGCAGCTGCAGCGGTCGCACGTTGTGCCAGATGCGCGGTCCGAAGCGCCACACCATGCCATCGTTCTGCGTCTCCACGTGGCAGCCCGAGCACGAGTGGTTGGCCGCAAAGCCCGCGCCCGGTCGGTTAAAGACGCGCTCGCCCAGCGTCACTTCTGCGGGTCGGGGGTCGTCGGTTAGCTTGACGGTCTGCTGCACCGTGCCATCGGCGGCTAGGACCCACAGCTCAAAGCCTTGGAAGCAGTGGACGGCGACGCTGCCGCTGGGCAAGGCCACCAGCTTTCGTGGACCGCTGCCGACCGTGATGCGCTTGCGCTCGGCCAGCGTTGCCGCATCTAGGATCACGACCTCATCGGAAGACTCGGCGGACAGCCACAGTGCATCGCCTACGCGCAGCACGCCCGCAGGATTTACAAACGGTCGGCCTGCCGCCGAAGCCTGCCGCGTCAAATCTGCACTGCGACGCAGCTGCCCATAGTCAGCGCTGGCGCCATCGACCGAGACCACCAAAGCCTGATGCACAAACGGCTTTACGCCCGGGTCTGCTTGTCCCGGAATGGTGTCGCCATCGGTCGCGGCGATGTACAGCTCTTTGCCATCATCCGACAGCGCCAGTGAGCGCAGGTCCGCCGACAGCGTAAACAGCGTCTTTTCCACTTTGCGCGTCTTGGTATCGACGATCCACACATCCTGGTCGTCCGCTGCCGCGCGCATTCCCATCGGCCCGTCCTGCAAGTTGGCCGAGCGATACGACGCGACATACAGCTTGCTGCCATCTTTGGACAGAGCCAGCGCGCGCGGGTCAAAGCCCACAGCAATGCGCCCGGTCACTTTGCGTGCTGCCACATCTACGACCGCAACCGCGCGCTCGGTGGCCAGCGACACGTACAGCACCGCGCCATCGGCAGACAGTGCCAGTCCCGTCGGCTCATCGCCCACCCACAGCGCGTCTTCTAATACTGAGCGCTGCTTATCGACACAGCCGATGCTGTCTGCGCCGCGCTGCGCCACGATGCCAAACGTCAGCGAGGGATGGCCGATGACGGCTGCGGGCCAGCTGCCCACCGTGAC
>JAGNNG010000452.1 GCA_017990795.1 Deltaproteobacteria bacterium | reverse complement strand
CCTGGATGCGGACTCGCTGGTCAAGGCGCTGGATGTGCAGCTACCGGCGCTGCAAAAGCAGACCACGACCCGGCTGCGCTTTGGCCGCACCGAGCAGACGCCAGCACAGTATGCGGAATCGACGCTGCTACCGCTGCGAAAGGTCGCGCTGCAGGGACGGGAATCGCTGTGTCGCGCGCTGCAGCAGCGGTTCGAGCTGGTGCGCCTGGCCGGTCCGGCGAAGGGTCACTTCTCGGCCTACTATCATCCGATTGTGCGTGGACGGCGGACCCCGCAGGGCCGCTATCAAGTGCCGCTGTACCTGCGCCCGCCGCCGCCAAGCGACAGCCATACCACAGCTGAAATCCTCGCTGGCGCGCTGACTGGGCAGCGCCTAGAGGTTGCCTACCTGGACAGCTGGGCGACGGCGCTGAACGTGCATATCGAGGGCTCTGTGACGGTGCAGCTGCAAGATGTAGCGGGTCCTGAGCCCAGCCAGAAGTACGCCGAAATCAACCTGACCACCGACGGGCACAATGGTCATCCCTACCAAAATCCGTTCAAGCTGGCACGGCAGGACAAAGTGGTTCCGGAGGATCAGCCGACGCAGCCCGGGCAGAGCAAAGCGCGTGCATTTTTCGACGAGCATCCCGAGCTATTGCGGATCTACTGGGCCAAAAATCCGCACTTTGTGTTCTTCAAAGAGACACCGCTGCGCGGCACGGGGCGCTTTGGTGAGCTGGTGGCAGGGCGCTCGCTGGCGGTCGATCCAAAAGTGGTGCCGATGGGGTCAGTGCTGTGGTTTCGGACCGAGCTGGCGCAGCCCGGTGAGACTGCGAGCGCGGCGGTGAGGATGGTGCCCACGTCGCGGCTGGGGCTGGCGCAGGACACGGGGGCCGCGATCCAGGGCGTGGGCCGGGTGGATATTTTTGTGGGCTCTGGCGATGCGGCGCGGGTGGCGGCAACTTTCACCAGTCGCCCGGGAGAGCTGTACCTGCTGGTGGCCAAGTCGGTGCGTAAAAAGCCGCAGCGGCACCGGTCGGCACGGCGCCGCTAGCTGCCTCTGCGAGGCATGTCATCAGACGCTGTCTGGGTAGTCGAGGAACAGCGACATCACCTGCGTCATGTACTCAGGATCATCGCTGCCACCCAGCTCGCGGGCCGAGTGCATGCTTAACATTGGGCTACCGACATCGACGGTGGGAATGCCCAGCAGCGTGGCAGTAATCGGGCCGATGGTGCTGCCACAAGGCAGATCGGTGCGGTGCGAGTAGTACTGAAATGGCACCTGCGCTCGGCGACAAAGCTCCTGAAAGAGCGCCGCCGTTCGCGAGCACGTGGCATAGCGCTGCTGCGAGTTCACCTTGATCACCGGGCCGCCGTTTAGCACCGGGCGGTGGTTGGCTTCGTGGCGATCGGCATAGTTTGGATGGACCGCATGCGACATGTCCGCCGACAAACACAGTGAGCCTGCCAGCGCCTGATGGTAGTGCTCGCGATCACCACCGGTGCCAAGGATGATGCGCTCGAGGATGGCGGGCAGAATGGGGGCTTGCGCGCCGTAGGCGCTGCTACTGCCGATCTCCTCGTGATCAAACAGCGCGATCATAGGAACCAGACCAGCCTCGTTTTCATGAGCGGTAGGACGTTCGCACTGACGCTGTAGCGCGCACACTGCGGCGTGGCTCATGGCCAGGTTGTCTAGGCGCGGCGCAAAAATCAGCTCGCCCGCTAGTCCTCCCCGCGTCGCTGGTAGGGAGTCATGCAGCATTAGCTCCGTGCTTACGATCGACTCGAGTGAGAGGTCCAGGGCTTGCGCGCACAGCTCGTGAATCAGTGCGGCATCGCCGCTGGTCTTGCTGCCGGTGCGCGGTGGACGGCTGGAGCACAGCCCAAGCAGAGGCGCCAAGTGCTCTTGCCGATTGAGTAGCAGACCCTTTTCGTTGACCTCACGATCGAGATGGATGGCCAGCTGGGCGACGCGAACCAGGGGCTGTGGCAGGCGCACCAGGCGACGCATCAAGCGGCCATCGGCATCGCGAAAGACCACGCGCCCGGCCAGTTGCAGATCGCGATCCAGCCATGAGTTGAGCAGCGCGCCGCCGTATACCTCGACCCCCAGCTGCAAGTAGCCGTGCTTTTCATAGACGGGCTTGGGCTTTAGCCGCAGGTTTGGACTATCGGTGTGCGCGCCGATGATGCGAAAGCCTCGGGTGCGCGGGCGGCTGGCCTCGGAGCGCTGAGGTGAAGGCAGGACAAACGCGACCAGCGTGCCATCACCGACGGGAACTAGATAGCGACCTGGCTGCAGCTGGGCCCAGGAATCAGACATCGGCAGTACGGTGAAGCCCGCAGCGGACAGGCGCGCAGCAGCACTGTGAACCGCATGAAACGGCGTCGGTGAGCTATCGACAAACGCCAGCAGATCGGCACAGGTCCGTGCGTGCGCGTGGGTAGACACCGGATGGGACGAAGGCAGCTGTGGGTCTTCCGAGCGTTTCTGAGAACTGTCAGTCATTTTTCGATAGTACAAAGAAGCCGCAGCGCGGTGCCCAGTTTTGCGGTGGGGTTGCGGTGCAGGGCGGCTCTTCAGTGTGGAGTTGTCTTGGAAACACGAGCAGTAGCCGCGGGTCTGACTGCGCGCTTCTCGTCTCCAATGAAAAAACCTGAAAAAAACCGTTGACCCAGAAGTCTTCTTGGCTAGACTGCGAAAGCACGTCGCGGGAGTAACTCAGTGGTAGAGTGCCACCTTGCCAAGGTGGACGTCGAGGGTTCAAGTCCCTTCTCCCGCTCTCTAAAAAAGCCGATCCCAACCAGGGTCGGCTTTTTTGTTTTTGGCGCTGTGATTTTCTGTCAGCGCAGTTGATGCGGACGACCGCTGCTAGTCGCTCGCAGT
>JAGNNG010000023.1 GCA_017990795.1 Deltaproteobacteria bacterium | reverse complement strand
CTGAAGTTATAGCGGCTCATGTAAAAGAAGCAGTACATGAGGCCGAGGAAGAACCAGTTTTGGAAGCGCCGTAAGCGGAACGGCATCGTCAGCTGCACTTGGCCAGGGGCGCCGCCAGCTACGGGCTCAAATGCACTTTGCAGTGCAGGAGCTTCGTGCAGCACAGCAGGTGAGAGTGGCCGCTTAGACGGCCCGCCGTGACCGACGGAAAACGGTCGGCTTCTTGAACGGGGCCCGGGGAGCGGGGCAGACGCCATGGCCCCTGAGATACCACAGCTAGGATCGCCAGCGGCAGCACTTTTTTGGCAATCGCCCGCGGCAAGCCCGTCACAAATATAGCCAGACTGCTACTCAGCGACAGTATGCACCGGGCTTTATGGCTCAGCCTCGCGTCACAGGACTGTCACAAAGCGACGTTACAGCAGCGTTTTTGCAAAAGTCCCCCGAGGGCTTGACCGCTTCTACTCCTGCCCGTAGGCTCGTCAGTGACCTGTCTGCCCGAATCGCATCGGTAAGGAGTGTTTTTTCCCTACAAGTCTTGAACCCGGGATCCGCCTCTGGCCGTAGCGTGCATGCCCGCATGTCGGGAAGCCCAATCCGGTTAATTACTGTGGAGCCCACCTACTTTGGTAGGGGTTCAAACATCCTAACCACGACCGGGCGGGGGTCATTTTTAGTCGGCAAGCCCGCTGCTCGGGATGCCGCTGGGAGGGCTCGGATCTGTCTCGTCCTTGACCCAGCTCAGGTAGGGGATGTTCACTGCCGACGGTGACAGCGTCACGATCTCGGGCACGTCGTAGGGATGAAGTTCCCCCAGCCGGTGTACCAAGTCGCCATGCCGCGAGCGCTGGGTCTTGATCATGCACAAGACCTCTTTGTTGCTAACAACCTCGTCGTTCCAGCGATAGATCGATAGCGTCTCGCGCACAATGCTTACACAGGCGCACAAGCGCTCAGATAAGAGGGTGTAGGCGATCTCTCCTACTTCCTCTGCGCTGGGGAACGTACAAAGCACGATTACCAGCTCGCAGTCGCGGCCAGTGACAAAATCCGATTTGCTGACAGCGGGCTTGTCCACGACTGGTGTGACCTCAGCAGCGTCATCGCCTTGAGTGCCTCTTCGTTGAAAGCGGGTCTGAGCCATAGCTACCACTATAGGCTGGGACGACACTTTTTCACGGGTCTGGCGCAGCTCTTCTCGTTAAAGGCGCGACAATGAAGGACCGCTACCAGACTTTACCGCTGCCCTTAAATCCCCGCTTACACAAGAGGGTGTCCGCAAAGCCGCGACTTTTGGTATAGTTTTGGATAATGACATCCTCGCTGCTCCCAGAGCAGATTGCTCCCTATGAAGTCTTTGCCGACTGTCCGCTGATCAGCGGCACTCCGCTGGTGGCACATCTACTTGGTCGGCGCTTCGAGCAGCGCCTCAATGAGCGCTCGGATCAGCCCTTTGATAGCGACATGCAGAAGGCGCTGCTTAAGACGCTGTCCCATCTGTGCGCGGTGCTTGGCTGCAGCTTCGGCTACGCCGACCGCACGGACTTGGTGCTGTACGCAATCTCTCAGGGCTCGGATGCCCGACGTCTGCTCTCTCGGCTGGCCGGTGAGGCCTCGGCCAAGCTGTCTCTGCTAGTCGGTGAGGTGTTTACTTTCGACGTCCGCCTGTTCGAGATTCCATCGGTAGAGCTAGCCCGAACTTACTTCTTCTGGAAGCGTCAGCGCGCCGAGTCCGTGGCTCTTGAGCGCTATCTAAGCCACGTCCTTTTGGCGGCAGGGACCGCTGGCCAGGATATCCCCGGCATCATTGCGGGCACTACGGCAGAGCAGCGCCTGGAACTACTGCGCCAAAACGGGGTCGACTTTGCCAGCCTGCCCCCGTGGCAGCGGCATGGCTCCGCCGTCTACATGGCGCAAAAAGACGACCGCGCTCCGCACCTGGTCATCGACCTACGCCTACCCGACTCCGACCACTTCGCAGAGTACCTAGAGCGTCACCTGCTCTAAGCTCTGCCTGCCTACCTGCCCCGACGGACCTGCAACTTCCACCATTGCCTCTGGTCGCTTAATACTCGCCCGGTTTTTTCTGCGCGAAGCGCTCGATATAGCGCTGCAGGTGCATCTTTACCGTCGTGCCATCGGCAATATTGAGCCGCCGCGCCAGCTCGGAGTAGTTCTGGTTTTTGCCCAGCTCGTCCAGCTGCACCAGCCCCGAGGCATGGGCGATAAACACCGGCTTTAGATACTTCTCGGTATAAAGCTGAATCTGTCCCCAGCTGCGCGGCTTGTCGCCGTGGTCTTTGACGAAGGCCGCCGCCGCAATCGCCGAGACATCCTGCCAGTTCCCGGTGGAGCCAATGCCTTTGCTGTCCACGTCATGAAAGACCTGCGCGGTGCCACCACGTCCTTCGCGCAGCGCCCTCACGCACTCTTGCTCATCAATGGACTGCGGCCTGGTTACAGAGGGCAGACGCTCGACAAAGTTTTCCAGGTCGCGAAAGTTACCAGGCCACGAGTCGCTCAAGACGCGCTGCAGCGCCCCTGGAGTTAGCGCCTCAAACACCCGCAGCGGCGAGCCCGTCAGCGTATGCGTGCGCAGATAAGACACGATGTCTTCGCGACGCTCGGCCAGCGGTGGAATGCGCACGACCTTGACCGCCAGCCGATACCACAGATCATCGCGAAAGCGTCCGAGCCGCCGGTTGATATCGTCTAGCTCGACATTGGTAGCGCACACGATCTGGACGTTTACCCGCCGAGGCCGCGGATCGCCGAGCCGCTGAAACTCTCCGCGTGAGTCCAAAAACCGCAGCAGCGCCTTTTGAACTTCTAGGTCCATGTCGCCGACTTCGTCTAGAAACAGCGTGCCATCGTGCGCCGCTTCTACCACCCCAGTGATGTCGCTGGTACAGCCGGTGAAGCTGCCTTTTTTCGCCCCAAACAGCTGCGCATACAGCAGGTTTTCCTTCAGCAGCGCGCAGTTCAAGATTGCATACGGCCCCCGCTGCTGCCGCGAGTGAACGTGATAACAGCGAGCCAGACGATCCTTGCCCGAGCCGGTCGGTCCAAGCAGCATCACGCGCATGCCTCGCGCCGCTGCCTCCGCTAGCTGCTGATGTGCATCACGCAGTGCTCGCGAGGCCAGCACAAAGCCGTCCTCATGCCCCTGCAGCTGCTCATAGCGGCTGTTCTGCTCGCTGACAAAGCGCTGTACTTGGTCAAGCAGCGCAGGCAGCGAGATCTGCGTCGTCGATTCCGACTGAAACTCAATCTGCAGCTCGCTCTCATCGGCCAGCGGGAAGCTGCTGGAATTTACCGGCGCACTGTCCGATGGTGGCTGTCGCGGTGCCACTCGCACCATGGCGGGCACCATCAGGCGCTCAAACCAGAGGCTGACGGCGCGCGCCATCACCTTTGGATACTCGCGCTCTGCCGACCAGTCCACTGCCGTCGGGCCTTCTACGCGCGGGTCTTCTGGAGACAACGCCGCCATCTCGATCAGCAGACTGCCCTCGCCGGGAATCTGCACCGGCTGCAAAGGCGGCACTTGCACAAACGAGCCATTGCGACTGTTCAGATCCCGCAGCCAGGTGCGCTCGCCTCTCGGGTCTCCAGGCACCGCGGTGCAGTAGACCAGCAGGTGATTTGCAGAGACCCGCTGCGAAGGCACTCGCACCACCGAAGTCGTAAGCTCGGCCAGCTCTGGATACTTGGCCCTGTGCAGCTTCCCAAGGTCGGGATTGCGCCCGAGCAGCACCGCTGTCCCCGGCTCTAAGGACAGGGTGATCGGCTGGTCTAGGTCCGGAACTCGAAAAACCAAACTAGGCATAAGAGCGACAATGATATCAAAAAGCCCTGTATCTCTGCGGTCTAGTATGACGTTGCGTCGATAAGCAGCCAGTGCTGCTTGCTACCCGCGCTCCGTTTCAGATCTCCGATCGGATCCGGAAACGGAAACAATCGAATCGCCAGCGACAGCCCGCAGGCTGAGCAGCAAGCTCCTATCTTGTTGAATTGATTACAGCAAGGTGCGGCACTACCCCCTAACCCACACGCAGCCAAAACTGGAACAACTACTGCTACACACAGAGCCGTCTCTCTGTTGGCTACGCCGCTACCGCCAAAGCGCAGTGGCAAACCAGTACAGCCACTATCTAGTGCCAGACGAGACCGCCGCGGGGAGCGGCAAGCCGTCTCGATCTAACAATTCACCGTCGCGCCGGCGCCGTGGTCAGGCGCTCACGGCTTGGTGCTGCTGGATACACAGAAAGCTGAAGCGCAGACATTACCGCCTAACCAGTTTAAACCACTAACTAAACCCACAATACTGGTTGTGAACATAGCCACTCGTTGTCTGCACCAAATCGAAAATATCAAGCAAACATACGGGTTTGAACAGTCGGAACCAATAATCGTAGCGATCGACACAACCCTAGTACTTATGCATACAAGGTCAGGCGCGACCTGGGTGTAGCTGATAGGACTGTAGACATGTGCGTTTACCTAGTAATTGTAGGCATGTACTAACAACTTCCCAAAACCCGGCAATTGTCTGGCATGCTAGAGTAAAATTTCTTGTGCTACACATCCATACTAGGGGGGGAAAGCACGACTCAGCGAGGATTCCCCCTAGGAATGTGGAACCACGCACTAAGCCATAGATTCGATATCGCGATTTGCGCTCCGAAACAGTGGCGATATGCGCTCAGCTGAGTCACCAGCACTTCTTTACTTATCCCTCCGGCGAGAATCCCGGAGCGATGACTGACAAAAATAGGAGGACCCTGTGAAGCGACCAAAGAAACGACGCGGATTGTGGAAATCGCTAGGCTTTGCCGCCTGCGCGATGCTCGCAACTGCGCAGACCGCATCCGCTCAGAGTGCCAACTCTGGCTTCCAGATCAACCGCTACGAGCCCACCGCTGCCGGCGAGTGGTCTTTTGCCGTTGATCACCCTTGGTACTCGTCGATGCGCTACTTCGCGGCTGGTATCACCCTGAACTACGGGCACAACCCGCTGGTCTTTGGCCGCTCCAACGCCGACGGCAGCTTCTCCCAGCAGACCGCAGTCATCGCGCATCAGCTGATCGGTCACGTCGACCTAGCCGGTTCGTTCCTGGACCGCGTCTTAATCACCGGCTCGCTACCGGTCGTGCTGCTTGAGCGCGGCAGCGATACCCCGGTGGCTGGCGTCAGCCCCATCAGCGGGGTCGCCGTTGGTGATCCACGCTTCGGCCTGATGGTGCGACTGTTTGGGCAGCCCTATAAGGGCGCCTTCTCGATGAGCATTGGCGCCAGCGTCTGGGTGCCCCTGCGCAAGTTTACCGACAGCATCGCCCAGCAGGAAAGCGACCAAGGCGTCCGCGTCCTACCGCGCCTGGTCTTTGGCGGTCTAACCCACAACATCATGTGGTCGTTTACCGGCGGCTTCCTCTATAGACCCGCTGCGCGAATCGGCATGGGCGTCGATGATGCAGGTAGCAGCGTCGGCTCCGAGCTGCAGTTTGGCGCTGCCATCGCCTACGCCGACACCAAGCGCCGCTTTGCCATCGGGCCAGAAGCCACGATGGGCACCGTGCTCCTAGGCACCGATGCCGCCAAGCCGTTTGTGCGCGACTTTACGACGCTGGAAGTGCTGCTCGGTGCGCACTATAACGTCGCTCGCGTGCTCAACCTGGGCCTGGGTGGTGGCGTCGGTGTGCTACGCGCGCCCGGTACCCCCGACTTCCGCTTGCTCGCGCGCATTGCTTACGCGCCGATGCCCAGCGAGGAGCTGCCCGGAGATCGTGACCAAGACGGCATCCTAGATGTCGCCGACGCCTGTCCCGATGATGCCGGTATCAGCACGGACGACGCCAAGACCCACGGCTGTCCGGATCGAGATCGCGACCTCGTCGTCGATAAGATTGATCTTTGCCCCGACACGCCGAAGGGCAAAAACCCCGATCCCGACAAGCTCGGCTGTCCGCTCGGCGATCGCGATGGCGACGGAGTGCTTGATCCGCAAGACCTCTGCCCAGACCTGCATAAGGGCAAGACGCCCGATCCCGACAAGCTAGGCTGCCCGCTTGGCGACCGCGATGGCGACGGCGTACTCGATCCGCAGGACCTGTGCCCAGATCAGCACAAGAGTGACACCCCAGACCCCGCACGCCTGGGCTGCCCGGCTGGCGATCGAGACAAAGACGGCGTGCTCGATCCGAACGACCTGTGCCCAGATGTCCATAAGAGCGCGCACCCAGATCCGGCCAAGCTCGGCTGCCCGCTGCCCGATCGCGACAAAGATACCGTCGTAGATCCCGAGGATGCGTGCCCAGACAAGCCCGGCGCGCCGCATCCCGATCCGAAGAAGAACGGCTGCCCAAGCCTGGTCGAGGTCAAAAACGGCCAGCTGGTGATCGTCAAGCCCGTGTTCTTCGCGACCAACAAGGACGTGATCCTCGCCAAGAGCTTCCCGGTCCTGCAGTCGGTGGCTGACGCGCTGACCGCAGCCAAGGAGATCAAGAAGGTCTCGATCGAAGGCCACACCGACGATCGCGGTAAGCACGACTACAACGTCGATCTCTCGGATCGCCGCGCCAAGAGCGTTATGAAGTGGCTGGTCGAGCACAAGATCGAGGCCGACCGCCTGACCGCCAAGGGCTACGGTCCCGACAAGCCCATCGCCGACAACAAGAAGGAAGTCGGTCGCGCCAAGAACCGCCGCGTCGACTTCATCATCACCGACCCGGCGGCCCCGGCTGGCGTCGTCACCGTGGACTCCAAGACGGTCGAGGCTCCCAAGTCGCCGGATCAGAGCGATGGCACCAGTAAGAAGGGCAAAAAAGGCAAGAAGGGCAAAAAGTAGCTAGCCCTTTGGGGGTTCGCCGTTTCAGCGAGAGCTGCGGCGGCGAGCCCACTGCCTTCCGACCCATCCCCTGCAGTCCTGCGCAAAGCCTTCCCGAACCTAGATCGCCCCGCAAGCTCGGTGGCAGCAGCCCTAAAGAGCAAGACCGACTGCTCCCGAAGGGAACCTGCGAGCCCGATCGGAGAAGCCACCAGCAGCCCTCGGTCGGGATGCGCCAACCGCACCAATTTCTTCACGATGCAAGAGCGGCACAGGTCGTGCCTAAGGCTGATACATGATGGCAACTACCGCATCTCCCAGCTCTCCCGCAGCCAAGCCACCCGAGAACTTTCTGGTGGAGCTTACAGGCCACCTTACCGAGGCAGCGCTGACACTGCAGCTTGGCAAAGTTCGTGAGAGCGATCTGCTTAGCATCTACAAGCCGGGTCTGATCGTGGACTGCCGTGCCATGACCGGCTACGACGCCCAGGCCCGCGAGCTTTTCACAGCCTGGAACGCGCGCCACCGCCACCGTCTAGTAGCCGTCGCCGTCATCACCGAGAACCGGCTGTGGCACATGATCTTGGCGACCATGTCGATGGCCAGCAAGCAGCAGATCAAGCCGTTTTCTCGCGTGCAGGATGCGCAGCTATGGCTGTCTCGGCTACGGAAGCTGCCCCACTAGGGAATACCAAGCCGCCCACAGCCCAGCGACAGGACCAACCCCACGGGGTCCTTGCACAAGGCCCAGATTGGCAGCCTTGGCAAAAACCCCGCTTCTTTGCTTCTCCTACTCCCCCTAAGCTCCTGGCTTCCCAGCGCGACCGGACTCCCCGGTGGACTGGGCGGCACCAGAAGTTACAGCAGTGGCTTGACCTTCGGTGGCGCATCACTGACGCCGCGCGGGCCATCTTCCCGACGTGGCGGTGGTGCCAGCCGAGGTGCAGCAGCAGCCGCCGCCGCCGCGCGCTCATGCAGGAGCAAGCGCGTAGCATCGCGGAACAGCACCGAGATCTTGCCCGGTGAAGGAATGCTGGTCACTGCGCCAATGCCAAAGCTCGGGTGAGCTAGCAAGTCGCCTACGGAAAAGCGCTCTGCCGGAGCATATGCCTTAGCCGTCACCGAGGACTTAGACGCCAGCAGCGCCTCTAGCTGGGCCGCGCCGGTGATCGCAGCGCTGGCCGCCGCCTTGCCGGTCTTACGCGTGACCGGTCCGGTCGCCGCCTTGACCTTTGGTGCCTTTGGCTTGGCGGGCTTTTCGCCTGGCCGATAGGCTTTGTACTTGTGCTGCTTGTGGCAGCTCAGACACTCGACCTTGGCCGGGACGGTCCCAGTCATGGCCACTACTACGTGATGCCGTATGTCACGGCAAGATGTGCAATACGCGGAGGTCTCCCCGCCAACTTTTACCTGCTCCAAGGCTCGCTCCCAGGTCAAAGAGCCCCGATTCGCCCAGGCCATCCCCCGTCCAAGCGATAGCGCCATGCAGCGTCGCTGGCTGTAGCGGTGCGAAGCCCCGAGGGTCGCTCCGCCTGCCAGCGCCGATGCTCCGGTTCTACCGTATTGCAGGGCTTGGTCATGGTCGTTTCGGGTGCTCGCTAGAACCGCGCGCTTGCCGGTCCGAATCGCGCGGTGCGCCGGAATGTAGCGCAACCACGCAGCCACCTAAGATCGATTTTGCAGGATTTTTGCGAAGTGCGCGACCAGCAGGGCCCATTCCGCGACCCTGTGACCGACGTCAAACAACATCTGGCACAAGGCACCTGCGGAAAGCCGCTTTGGGGTGCGGGTGCATGGTGACACTGCAGGCAAGACTCGCTAGCATGCGGGCCGCTTGCTGTCCCATTCGCAGCTGAAGTGGCCGGACTGGCCCCGACCTAAAGCCTTACTTGGAGACTAACCTATGAAGATAGCCATCGTCGGCGCGGGCCCAGGAGGCTCGACCGCCGCCCTGCTGCTCGCGCAAGAGCGCCGCCACGAGATCGTATTTGTCGACCGCGACGAGTTCCCGCGCATGAAGACCTGCGGCAGTGGCCTTGGCCCCCGCTGCGTCACCCTCTGCAAAGAGCTGGGCCTGTACGACCAAATGAAGGGCATGGCGCTGGGCATTCGCGGCTGCCGCTTTGTCGCCCCCAGCGGCCAAGAGGCCATCTTAGCCAGCAACACCGAAGCCGCCTGGATCATCCCGCGCGCCACCTTCGACGCCGAGATCGCCTTTACCGCCGAGCGCACCGGCGCCAAGTTCGTCCAAGGCTACGCCGTCAAGCGCCCCTTGCGCGACCCCAGTGGCCGCATCTGCGGCATCACCGATGGCAAGACCGACATCGAAGCCGACCTGGTCATCTTTGCCGATGGCGCGCACTCCCGCTTCTCGATCGATAAGCGCAAGCGTCGTCAGATTGCCGCCATCATGGCCTGGTACGACGGTGTCCCTTACACCCGGGGCGTCCTAGAGATGTTCTTCGACAAGCGCGTAAAGCCCTGGTACGGCTGGCTTTTCCCCGAGACCGACACCCGCGTCAACGTCGGCATCTGCTACGACCCCGAAGACCCCGCCGACCCCAAGCAGCTGCTGCAAGAGGTCCTGGAGCGCAACCTCGGCGACCGCCTCAAAGGGGCAGAGCAGATCGGCAAGTACCGGGGCCACCCCATCGTCTATACAAACAAGATTGGCCCCATCGCCGCGCCCGGCGCCCTGTGGATCGGAGAGGCCGCCCGCCTGACCCACGCGGCCACCGGCGAAGGCATCTCGTACGCCATGCGCTCGGCTCAGGTCATGGCCAAGAGCATCGCCGCTGAGCCCAGCCCCGGCCAGGCGCTGTACAAGGACTACACCAAGCGCACCGAGCGCGCCTTCACCATCCCGCTGAACACCGCAGTGGGCTTTATGAACTTCGTCAACACCCCCGCCTTCGGCATGGTGGCATCGCTGGTCACCCACAAGGTCGTCCAGACGCCGCTGCGCTACCTACTAGAGCACGCCTAAGCCGCATGCCGACGCTGCCTGCCCTGCCGCTTGCACCCCAGTCGCCGCCTGCTGACGGTCCACCGGTGGTGGCACCAGATGCGGCAGGGCTTGCACGCGCGGCGGCGCTGCTAAAAAACGATCAGGTCTGCGCCTTCCCTACCGAGACGGTGTACGGCCTGGGCGCCAGCGCTCTTTCCACCGCAGCCGTCGAGCGTATCTACGCCTTAAAAGGCCGCCCCAAGTACAACCCCCTGATTGTTCACGTTGCCAGTGCGAAGGCTGCCGAAGCCTTGGCGAGTGCTTGGCCGGAATCGGCGACACGACTGGCGGCGGCGCTGTGGCCCGGGCCGCTGACGATGGTGGTGCCGCGCGGGCCACGCATCCCAGCAATGGTCAGTGCCGGGCGTGACACCATGGCCCTGCGCGTGCCCGCTCATCCCGTCGCGCTGGCGCTGCTACAGGCCTGTGGTCTGCCGCTGGCCGCCCCTAGTGCCAACCGCTCTGAGTCAGTCTCTCCCACGACCGCCCAGCATGTCGCGCGCAGCCTACCAGCGGTGCCGCTGATCCTAGACGGGGGCCCGTGCCAGCTTGGCATCGAGTCTACGGTCGTAGACCTCACCTGCTCGCCGCCACGCCTGCTGCGCCCCGGTGCCCTGCCCGTCCGCGCCTTGCGCGCGCTACTGCCCGACTTGGAAGTGCCCTCCTTGGCGACTTCACTAGGCCCAGAGCCTGCCGCCAGTAGCCAGGAAGAGGACACCACCGCCCGCGCCGCCCCCGGCATGATGTCCCGTCACTATGCCCCGCGCGCCG
>JAGNNG010000451.1 GCA_017990795.1 Deltaproteobacteria bacterium | reverse complement strand
CGTTTTGAGCGTACGGCGGTGGGCGAGCACCTGCTGCTCGGCGGCGACAACATGGACTTGGCGCTGGCGCGGCGGGTTGAGCAGCAGCTTCACAGCAGCGCCGGCAAGCTACCGCCACACGCCTTTTGGGGTCTGGTGCAGGCCTGTCGAGTCGGCAAAGAGAAGCTCCTAGGCGAGTCGCCCAAAGACCGCTGGAGCCTGCACATCGCCGGTCGCAGCAGCAAGCTAATCGGCGGCGGTCTACATGCCGAGCTAAGCCGCGCCGAAGTGGAGGCGGTCCTACTCGATGGCTTTTTCCCGACGGTCACCGCGCAAGCAGAGCCCGTACGCAGCCGCGCCGGTCTGCAAGAGTTTGGCCTGCCTTACGCTGCAGATCCGGCGGTAACGCGCTACATCGCGACGTTTCTGCGTCAGCATCGCGCCAAGCCGCAGGTGGTGCTGTTTAACGGTGGTGTGCTCTGTTCACCAGCGATTCGCCGTCGGATCTTGGAGGTCCTCGGCTCGCTGTGCGGACAGGAACCGCGGCTGCTGGGAAACGATGCGCCGGACTTGGCGGTCGCGCGCGGGGCTGCTTATTACGCGCTGTCTCGACGGGGCGAAGGCCTGCGCATCACCGGCGGTGCCGCCCGCGCGTACTACATCGAGGTGCAGCGCGACGACCAAAAAGCGCAAACCAGCAGCGAGCAGACCCTGGTCTGTCTGACGCCACGCGGCCTGGATGAAGGGGCCGAGGTCGAGCTCGTCGGGCGTCCGCTGCAACTTCTGACCAATCGTCCGGTGCGCTTTCGCCTGTTTAGCTCCGTGCAGCGTGAGGGCGATAAGCCTGGTGATGTCCTAAGTCTTGCGCCCAGCGAGCTGTCCGAGCTGCCGCCGCTGTACACGGTTCTGCGTCATCCGCGTAGCTCGCAAGCAAGGCCGATTGCGGTGTCTTTGGGCGCGCGCCTGACCGAGATTGGCACCTTGGAGCTGTGGGCCGTCTCGCGCGAAAAGGAAGCGCCCGGCGAGTCGGGACCGCCTCTAAAGTGGCGACTCCAGTTCGATCTGCGCAATACCGAGGGCTCTGTCGACGGGGCTTCGGGACCTGAGGCGTCTGGCGAAAGTGCCACGCAGCCTGCCGAGTCGCCCGTTGAAAAGCCCGGTGCCGAGCAAGCCGGTTTGATTGCTGCAGCGACGGAGCACATCAAGCAAGCGTTTACCGGTCAGCTGGCTGTGGCGGCGCTGCCCAAGTCGCTGACCTCGGTGCTGGGACCGCGCGATGGCTGGTCAACAGCGACGCTGCGCTCGCTGTGGGAAGTCCTGAAGCAGTATCGAGATCAGCGCAGCCGTAGTGCCGCCCATGAAGCGCGCTGGCTAAACCTGGGCGGCTTTTGCCTGCGTCCGGGCTTTGGCTATGCGCTGGATGACTGGCGGGTCAAAGAAGCGTGGCGGGTGTTTAACGCCGGCCTGTCTCACGATCGCGACGACCCCTGCAAGCTGGAGTGGTGGATTTTGTGGCGCCGGATCGCAGGCGGCCTGTCACGTACTCAGCAAGATGAGCTGTGGAAGCGTGTTGCGCCGCTGATTGTGCCGTCGCAAAAGCGCGTGGATCGAAAGCTGCCAAGTCCGCAGGAAGCGGCGGAGATCTGGCGCGCCGTGGCCGCATGCGAGCGTCTGGACGTGCGCAAAAAGACCGAGCTTGGCGACACGCTGCTAGAGCTCTTGGCGAAAAAGCGCAGTGAGCATGCGCTGTGGGCGCTGGGGCGTATCGGTGCGCGCATGCCGCTGTATGGCTCGATCGACAACACGGTGCCGCCGGTCATCGTGGATAAGTGGCTACAAAAGCTGCAGGCGCTGCAGATCCCAGCATCAGCGTCGGCAGAGGAGCGTTATCAGCTAGGCCAGGCCGCGTCCGAGCTCGGGCGACTCTCTGGCGATCGCGTGCGCGACTTGTTTGAGCCTGCGCGTCTGCGGCTGGCCGCGTGGCTGCGACAGCTGGTGCCGGGCTCTGATGGTGAGCACCTGGCGCAGGTGGTGCTGGAAGTCACCCCTCGTGAAGAGCGCGAGGAGCGCTTTGCTTTCGGCGACAGCCTGCCTGCGGGGCTGCAGCTGCTGACGAGCCCCGAGTCGCCTGCTTAGCGACGGTCGCAGCAAGTGACCACAAGGTGTTAGGCTGCGGCCATGCGTCGCGTCGTCATCCATCGGCCAGGCTCGTATGAGCAGCTGCAAATTGAGGAGCTTCCCGATCCATCCCCCGGCCCCGGCGAAGTCCGTCTGCAGGTTCACTTTGCAGGCGTGAACTACGCTGACTGCATCGTGCGCATGGGCCTCTATGAGTCAGCCAAAAAATACGTCGGCTGGCCGATTACCCCGGGCTTTGAAGTCTCGGGAGTGGTCGCCGCCGTGGGTTCAGGCGTAACTGATCTTGTCGTCGGTGCGCCTGTGTTTGCGGTCACTCGGTTTTTTGGTTACGCCAGCGCCGTTGTGGTGCCGCGCCATCAGGTCTTTGCCCTTCCTTCCGGCTTTTCAGCTGCGCAGGCGGCGGCTTTTCCCTCGGTATTTTTGACCGCGCACTATGCGCTGCATCGCTTGGCTGCGGCTTCAGCAGGCGCGCGACTGCTGGTCCACAGTGCCGCTGGGGGCGTGGGCATGGCGCTGTGTCAGCTGGGTCGCGCCGCAGGCTGCCACGTGGTCGGTGTCGTCGGCGCAGCCCACAAAAAAGCAGCGGCACTGCGCGCTGGGGCACACACCGTGATCGATAAGAGCAGTGAGCCTCTGTGGCCCGCTGCATTGCAGGCTTCGCCGGGTGGCTACGACGCGGTCTTTGATGCAAACGGCGTCGAGACGCTGGCCCAGAGCTACCGCGCGCTGGCCCCGATGGGTCGGCTGGTGATCTACGGATTCCACACCATGATGC
>JAGNNG010000450.1 GCA_017990795.1 Deltaproteobacteria bacterium | reverse complement strand
GAACATAGGTCTGCAAACCAACCTCGCGCAAGCTCTCAAGGCTCTGCCGAGTCGCCGTCGCCTGACGTTGATCTAGAGCAGGACCTGCCGTCAGAGCCGACGCCATAGGTGGTACGCGGCCACTTCGGCAGCACACTTGATGGGTATGATATGACGACGGTGATGCAGATTTTTGACGAGGATATGTCCGGTTTAGGCCGTCGATCCGGCTTCACTCGCTGGACTAGGGAGTGCGCTTCATGATCCTGGGCGTCGGTCTGGATCTGTGCCCGATTGAGCGGATGCAGCGTGCCTTGGAGCGCTCGGGCAGTCGCTTTTCCCAGAAGGTCTTTACTGAGGCAGAGCGTGCCTATTGCAGCGCGCGCGGCCAGCCGGCTCAGCACTTTGCGGCGCGCTTTGCGGCCAAGGAGGCAACTCTCAAAGCGCTCGGAGTGCCTTCGGGTCTATCGTGGCACGAGCTGGAGGTGGTCTCGACTGCAGGCGGTGCGCCCGAGCTAAGGTTGTCTGGGGTCGCCGCCACTTTGGCTGCCGAAAGAGGAATACGGCGACTGCACTTGAGCTTGACCCACAGTGGCAACATGGCCGCCGCCGTGGTGATCATCGAGGGTGGTCCCCTGGTTACGTCGCTTTGAGGTTGGTACCAGAGCTGTTCGAATCGGGCCTTCGACGGGTGCCGCAAGATGCAGGAGAAAACATGATCCCATTGGTTTCAGCAGAGCAGATGCGGGCGCTTGATAACCAGACGATCGAAAAGCTCGGGATTGCTGGTGGCGTCCTGATGGAGACCGCTGGGCGGGGCGTTGTGGAAGTGCTGTGGCGATTACACCGCGAGGGCGCGCTGGATCTGTTTGCAGGGCAGGTAGTGGTCGTCGCTGGCCCCGGAAACAATGGCGGCGATGGCATGGTCGTGGCGCGCTACCTTCACTCGTCGGGCGTTGCGGTCAAGCTGCTGCTTTGCGCAGAGCGAGCACGGGTCAAAGGCGACGCGCTGCGGCACCTGCAAGCCGCAGAGGAATTGGGCGTGCTGATCTCGGAACACAGCGGCGACAGCAGAGTCACCGTTGTTGTTGAGCACCTGACACAGCTAAGCAAGAGAGACATCGTGGTAGATGCCCTCTTAGGAACTGGACTCTCGCGTCCGGCGGAGGGTCCGCTGCAGCGCGTGATCTTGGCGATAAACGACAGTGCCGCGGTCAAGCTGTCGGTGGACCTACCATCGGGAATGGATGCAGACCGAGGTCTGCCAGCTGACAGCGCTGATCCGCCAGCGGTGGTGCGGGCGGACTACACAGTGACGCTTGGGTTTTGCAAGCTCGGCTTGGCGTCGGCTCCGGGGTTTGTTTTTGCAGGCAAGCAGTACCTGGTTGATATCGGCATTCCGGCGACGTTTGCCGCGCAGCATGGAGTCTGTGCACGGCTTCTTGATGAGTCGTGTCTGCAGCGACTCCTACAGCCGCGGTCTCCGCTTGGGCACAAGGGCAGTCATGGCCACTTGCTGGTAATCGCGGGCTCACGCGGGAAGACTGGGGCGGCGCAGCTGTGTACAAAAGCCGCGCTAACCGTGGGCGTTGGACTGTGTTCGCTTGCGGTGCCAGCAGAGGTGCTGGACGCCATCGTTGCGCAGCTGCCGATGGAAGCGATGACTCAGCCTTATGATGCTGACTCGCCGACGTTATCGTCGCAGCTGCTGACGCTGGCGGCAGGAAAGCAGGCGCTGGTTATCGGTCCTGGGCTGCCCGTCAGCGGCCAGATGAAGCAGTCGCTGCTGGATTTGCTGGCGCAGGGGACTACGCCGCTGGTGCTAGATGCCGACGCTTTGAATCAGCTGTGCGGAGAGGATGCAGCCCTGCTACGAGCGACACAGCTGGGTCGGCAGGTGGTGCTGACGCCGCATCCGGGCGAGGCGGCGAGGCTTCTCGGGTGGACGGTTGCGCAGGTGCAGGAGGATCGGCTCCGGAGCGCGCAGCAGCTGTGCCAGCGGACCGGAGCAGTGGTGGTGCTCAAAGGCGCTCGGACGCTCATCGTGGCGCCAGCTGGAGCTGATACCAAGCAGGTTTCTTTGTCGGTGTGTCCGACGGGCAATGCCGGCATGGGAAGCGGTGGCATGGGCGATGTCTTGGCGGGGATGGTGGGGGCGTTGCTCACTGCGGGATGGCCAGCTTATGAGGCCGCCTGCGCCGCGGTGTACTGGCATGGCCTTGCCGGAGACGGTACGGCTGGTCTTCGTGCCGTCGGTAGTGTGCTCTTGGCGGGGGACTTGATTGGCTCGCTCGATACGGCCCGTAATGCGGCGCTTGGTCAGCATCGACGGCAGCGTCAGTGGCCAGTGATGCCGCTGTAGGGTGGCCGCTCCGAGCTAGGATGGAGGAAGATCTCCAGCCCTCTGCAGCAGAGCTGGCGACAGTCTGTTATTCTGGCAGATATGTTACGGAAATTTCGTCGACGGCAACGCGACGAGGGGAAAATGGAAAAGATCGCTGATGCTGCAAAAACCACCTGGCTGACTCAACCGAGCCGCTTGCGATCGGTTCTACGAAGCGGTTGCCAATGGGTCATTGGGGGTTCGGTGTTGGTCGTGGGGCTTGCCTTTGCAGCGGGAGGCGGGCGGATCGATCCCAGCTTGGATGCGAGGGAGTCGCCGATACAGATTGGGCAGCCAGCTGCGGTACGTGTGTATGCGCCTGGCGAGACCTTGCCCGACGAGCCTGTGGTAAGCACTGGTCGTTCATCGCCAGCGGCAGCGACCGCAGCAGGAAATACCACGGCTAAGACTTCTCCGACGACGACTGCCGCCGCGCCAGCGAAAGCCACTACGACCGGAACCACTCCACCAGCAGGCAATACGACGACGGCTTCCGGCAGCGGTCCCGCAGCCTCCGTCAGCGCTGCCGCCGTGACAAGTCCCACTG
>JAGNNG010000449.1 GCA_017990795.1 Deltaproteobacteria bacterium | reverse complement strand
ACTCGACCTCGGGGCCTTTTTGGCCGTACAGCACCAGGTCGCGGGTGGCCTGCGGCAGCTCGGACCAGGCGGTGGCCATGTCGAAGGTGAAGTGGGCCGCGACGGCCTCTAGGATCTGCTGAAAGAAGGGTCCGTTGCGCTTCTCCCACGGCTCAATCGCACCCTCGCGCAGCGACAGGTCGGTGTTGGGTACGATCAGCTCGGGGTCAAAGAACATCTTGGCGCCGATGCCGTCACAAGCCGGACATGCGCCCGAGGGATTGTTAAACGAGAACAGGCGCGGCGTGATCTCGGGGTAGCTGACGCCGCAGTTGATGCAGGCAAAGTGCTCGGAAAAGATGATGTCGCCCGCTTCGTCGATGATGCCGACGCCTTCGGGCAGCTCGTCAGAGCCGATGAGGACTGGCGATACCTTGACGATGCCCGCGGCCAGCTGCAGCGACAGCTCGATGGCTTCAGTTAGGCGCTGGCGTACCTCGGGCTTGACGGCCAGGCGGTCGACGTAGACCTCGATGGTGTGGGTCTTGTTCTTGTCCAGCTTGATGGTGTCTTCGGACAGATCGAACAGCTCGCCATCGATGCTGACGCGGCGCAGGCCCTGACGACGGAGGGAGTCGAGCTCCTTTTTGTACTCGCCTTTGCGCTCGCGCACGATCGGGGCCAGCACCGAAAAGCGCGTGCCGTCGGGGAGCTTGAGCACCCGATCGACCATCTGCTGCACCGTCTGCGCCGCGATCGGCAGCGAGCAGCTGTGGCAGTGGACGGTGCCGATGCGCGCAAACAGAAGCCGCAGGTAATCGTAGATCTCAGTGACGGTGCCGACGGTCGAGCGCGGGTTTTTGCTGGTCGACTTCTGCTCGATCGAGATCGCAGGTGACAGCCCCTCAATCGAGTCGAGGTCGGGCTTGCCCATCTGCTCTAAGAACTGGCGCGCGTAGGTCGACAGCGACTCGACGTAGCGGCGCTGGCCTTCGGCATAGATCGTGTCGAACGCCAGCGAGGACTTCCCCGAGCCAGAAAGACCCGTGATCACGACCAGCTTGTCGCGGGGCAGCTCCACGTCGATGTTCTTGAGGTTGTGCTCTCGCGCGCCTTTGATAACGATTTTGTCCATGCTGTTTGCTCTACGCCTGAGCTGGTGCGGGCTTACCTAAGGAATGCCCTTGGATCTGCGCACACAGTGGGCTTGGGCTTACCACAGAATCGCAAATGGCTACAACGGGTTACAGTGTGGTTAGTGTGGTCGGTGTGGTTACACGGCAGAGGCAGGTCGGGCAGGGCAGGAGCGGGGCAGGATTAGCCGTAAAGCGAGGCGGCCAGGACGGGGCCGGTCGCCTTAGGTAAACGGCAGCAGCTTGGTGATCAGGAAGTTGATGATGCCGGTGACGATCGAGCCGCCCAGCGCAGGCAGGAAGCCGTCGATTTCAACGCCATCGACAAACTTATCGGCCAACAGAAACAGCCCGGCGCGAATCACCAAAAGGAACAGCCCCAGCGATAGCAGCACCAGCGGCAGCGTCACGAATGCCAGCGCCTTAAACAAAAGCCCGTCGAGGATGGCAAACACCACCGAGAACATCACCGCGCTGCCAAACGAGCGAACGCGCAGGCCGGGCACGACCTTGGCTGCGAGCATAAAAGACAGGCCGTACATAAGGCAGTGAATCAAAAACGCGATCATCTGGAGTCCTCCTAAAAAGGGGTGAGGTTTGGTGGCTGCGAATGCCTGCCTGGGTCGCCATGGTCTGAGCTGGCAGCGACCGCGGCTGGCGACCGACCGACTTATCGACCAACAGACCGAGCGACTTACCGACCGACAGACCCAGGGGGTGCCAAGAAGTATGCCCTGGGATGTGCGGGACTGCACGGCTGCTTGCTGGGCGCGATGTGCAGAAATGGCACAAACCTTGGGACCTCTGTAGGTTATAGTGCGGCCTGTCCCCCGGACAGAGCACTTTGTAGGTACAGCCGGTCCGGCTGGAGGGGGGCTTGGTGGCCGGTGCCGTCTTTAGTCCAAGTCTTTTGAGAAGTTGCTGTCCAAGGTTGTGGGTCGCCTAAAGACCGGACCCAAGTTTGAACTGAAACCACAAAGCGCGAGACCGCGCCGCAGACAAAGATTCGGAGGTGTCTATGGCAGAGCCACACAGCATTCCGTGGGAACAGCAAGCGCTACACATCGCCATAGACACGCTTGAGCAGGTCCTGCCGCAGAAGCCCAAAGAGGAGCAAGAGGCGCTGCACATGAGCCTGATGACTCTGCGCGGGTTCTTGCTGGCGACCAGCTCGATTGGCGAGAGCGACGGCCCAGAGTCGGCGACACCGGCGCTGGAGCCGATGGGCGCGGGCGGACTGTGGGGTTCGCGCAGCCTGCCGGGCGTGGGGATGGGGGGCGGCTCCGACGGCAACCGGCTGCACAAGTGGCGGCTGCTTCTGACCGAGCGACGAGAGGGCGCGGGCCTGACTACCGCCAAGCTGGCCGAGCTGGCCGGTCTACCCGAGAGCCTGCTTCTAAACCTCGAAGGCGGGCGGCAAGTACCGACGCAGCTGTCGCTGCTGCACCTGCTATCGGTGCCCGAGCTAAAGCTAGAGGTTGCGGACCTGCCGTGGGATGCGGCGGACGTCGACCCAAACTTTGCTCTGAACTGCTGGCTGGCCCCGGGCTTTGACCCGGTAAAGATGATCAAAGAGCTAGCGATGCAGGTAAACGGCTTTGGCGGTCACATCGAGCAGAGCTACCTGTACATGGACCCGATGAGCGCGGCGGACTGGTGCTCGATCGCGGATGTCAAAGACTACGACGACATGCAGGCCAGCATGCAGCTGGATCGGGCGGCGACCGAGATCCTCAAGCAAGCGGGCAAGATGGGTCTGGACGTGGTGGCGCTGGGACCGGGCAGCGGGCGCAACGAGG
>JAGNNG010000448.1 GCA_017990795.1 Deltaproteobacteria bacterium | reverse complement strand
ACGGCGCGTAGTTGGGCTGATGAATGGCGACGCGCATGGCGGTTAGGACTGCGCTGCGGACAGGCGCTTAGCCCTTCACATGAATCAGCGTGAAGTCGTTAGGCCGATAGTCGTGCAGCAGCCGACAGCGCCAGTGCAGGTGCTTTTGAAACAGCGAGAGCAGCCACGCGGGCTCGACGTACTTCGACTGACCGTCGGGATGCTCGCTACAGGTGCTTAGAAAGTTGAGGCCAAAACCGCGCGTCCCCAGCGTGTAGAAGCGCCGCAGCACCGCCAACACGTAGTCCTCATAGCCTGGGAAGTCGACGGCCATGATTCCCGAGGCGATCACAAAATCGGGCACCAGCGGCGGCTCGGCTTGCAGGACATCGAGCACGGCAAACTGCACCTCCGTCGCACGCACCGCCGGAACCGAGGCTTCTCGCTGCGCCTGCCGGGCCTGCGCCGCTGCGACCAGCTTGGCGCTTAGATCGACGCCCAGATAACGGGCAGGCCGAACTCCAAGTGCAGTGGCGTAGTCCAGAAAATCGCCAAAGCCACAGCCCACCTCAAGCACCGTCGTACCGTCGAGCGGTAGCTGCGAGAGCAAGACCTGATAGCGCACCGCCTGCGACTGCTGGCTGCCCCAAAAGGCTTGCCAGCCCTCGCCCCGCTGCGCCACCAGCTGCTCGTGGAAGTCGCGGCTCTGCGACTGCCACAGCGCCGGCTCCGCGGCCCCGAGGAGCTCAGAAGGCGACGCGGAAGACGACGCTGGGGCTACGTGCGTGACAGGGGATGATTCGGACTTGTTAGGAAGCAAGCGAGGGCTCAGAAGGCCACGAGGCAGCGTCGGCTAGAAGTCATCATCATCCGAGGCGCCGCCCTTGATGCTGGTAAGCAGCTTGTAAGCCTCTTGGACTTTGGGATTCTTCTGGTTGTTGCTGCCGTACAGCTGCATGACCTTGCGACACAGCAGCCGCGCCTGCGCCGGATTCTTGGAGGCCAGCCCGCGCGCCTGTCCCAGCATCGAGTCGGCCTGCGCATCCTTGGCCGGATCGCCGCCACCAGCTGGGGCCGCAGGCTTGGCACCAGTGCCACCCGCCTTGGCCTGCATGGCCGAGATCTTGCCGCTAAAGTAGCTGCTCAGCCCGCCGCCAAGTCGCTTATCCGCCGAGGCTGCAGCTTGATAAGCATCCAGTGCGCCCTTGGGATTTGAGCCCTCCAGCTTGCTGGCCTTGTCGTTCTGCGACCTGACGTCTTCCAGGTCCTTGACCGTCGCTGCCGCCTTAGACGAACCGACCGACTTCATGGCCGAGATCGCCCCGGCAAAGTCGCGATTCTTATACGAAGCCAGCGCGCCCTTGTTGCTGCCCAGGTCGCCGCCCGCTGCCGGGGGTGGAGGTGTCGGAGTGGTCTTCTTCACCACCTCGGGCTTCACCTTCTCGGGCTTCTCCACCTTCTCGGGCTTTTCAACCTTCTCCGGCTTGGTCGGCGGCGTATTTTCCGCGACCTGCGTCGTGTCCTCAGCTGGCTTGGGCGGCGGCGAGTTGCTAAGACGGCTCTTTAGCTCCAGTAGATCCGCGTTATCCGGCTCGTACTCAAGCCCCTGGTTGATCTTCTCCATCGCCCCGGAGACGTCGGTCTTGGCCATCGCCGACGCATCGCTGTGGATGCTCTTGACCGCCTCGCGCCGCGTCTGCCGCGCTTGCGACTGCGCGTCCTCATACTGCGTCGAGCTCTTGTCCACCTTGTCAAACAGCTTCAGAGCCTCGGTGTACTTGCGATCGTCCAGCTGCTTTTTGGCCTGCTCCAGCAGCTTGCGAACTTTCTCTTCACTGTCGCAGGCTTCTACGTACTTTTTCAGCTCTGCCGAGTCTGGAGCCAGTGCCAACGCCGACTCAAACGCCTTGCGCGCGATGTCGTAACGCGCTGCCGTAAAGTCCTTGGTGCCGGTGTTGTAGTGCTCTAGCGCCTTCTCGATGACTTTGGCGCTGTTGCCCGAGCGCATCGACGTCACCGTCAGACCAATCAGCCCCACAAACAGCGCACCGCCAAGCACGCCCAAGTACATCGTGCGCTTCTGCTTGTTGGCCAAAAAGCCCAGCGTCCCCACCGGCGCCACGGCAATGCTGCTACCCGAGATCATCGACTGCGAGTGCGCTTGCGACTGCATCGGCGCCGGAGCCGGCACCATCTGCGGCATCGGCTGCACCATCGACGGAAACGCGGCTTGCGGAGCAGCCAGCTGCGGCATTGGCTGCGGCGGCATATAGGCCTGCTGCTGCGGCTGCTGATACGCCGGAGCCGGAGGCGCGTAGCCCATCTGCTGAACGGGAGCGGGCGGTGCATACGCGGGCTGCGGCGCAACATACGCAGGAGGCGGCGCATAGGCAGGCTGCGGAGGCGGAGCCGGCGGCGCTTCTTGCTGCGGTCGTGACGGCGGATGCTCAAAGCGCAGCAGGGAGTTACCGATCTCGATCTGATCACCGTCGACCAACATGCCTTCGGCGACGCGCTTGCCGTTGACCATGCTGCCGTTGGGCGAGCCCAGATCCTGCATCTTGTAGCCGTTAGGCAGCAGGTGGATCTGGATGTGTCGTCGCGAAACTGCAATGTCAGCGACGACCAGCATCTGATCCGCGCCACGGCCCACGGAGGTCACAGTGCGGTTTAGCTCGATCTGCTTACCCTGATCGTTGCCGCTGACCACCCGCAAGATTCCATACTTGCCCATCGGGGGTGAGCCGATCGCTCCGCCACCACCAGCTGCCCCACCGCTACCGCCACCACCGGCAGCGCCACCGCTAGGACCGGGCGGCATCATCGACAGGATCTGCGCCGGAGGACGGTCGTGAATCACGTCTCCCGAGCTTCCGCCCCGACCGGGGCTAGGCAGCGGGCCCGGACCCGGACCCGAAAGAGGACCAGAAAAGA
>JAGNNG010000447.1 GCA_017990795.1 Deltaproteobacteria bacterium | reverse complement strand
CGGCGCTGGCGGACTTGGGCTGACGGGCTACGGCTCAGGCGGTGGCGGCTCGGGCAGTGGCACCATCGGACTTGGGCGGTTTGGCACCATCGGTCATGGCTCGGGAACGGGTACAACCAGCAGTAGCTCGCTGCTGAGCATTGGCAACCTGGCGCAGACAGCGACGGCAACCGGCCTTGAGTCAGGGGCACTGTTTGCCTATTCGCTGGGTGAGCCGCTGGATCTGCGCGCGCACGGCTCGGCGCTGGTGCCGCTGCTGCAAGAGCCGGTCGAGGTCGAGTCGATCACCTGGCTGGCTGGGGTTCATGAGACGGCGCGTACCGGCGTGCGTCTGGCCAACAACACGCGGCAGACGCTGCCCGCCGGACCGCTGGCGGTGTTTGAGCCCAGTGGCCTGGCTGGTGAGGCCTCGATCGATCGCATGAAGCCCGGCGAGCGGCGCTTCATCCAGTACGGCCTGGACCTAGATGTCGAGCTGACGGTGCAGCGCGAGCAAGTCCGCGACGAGCCCCAGCGCCTGACGTTCGAGCACGATCAGTTTGAAGAGCACTTTTTGCGCCGCCGCGAGGCAACCTACAAGCTGGAAAACCGCAGCGGTCAGGCGCGCACGCTGTATCTGACGATGGCGCTGCAGCCCAATGCTCAGGTGCAGGGGGCCGACCGGCTGGACTTTGATACGACGGCGAAAAAGCCGATCTCGATCTTTGAGCTGGCAGCGCAGACGCGAGTGGAGCGCAGCTTGGTCACGATTGAAGGACTGGCCACCAAGCGCGGCCTGACTGGAATCACTGCGGCGCGCCTGCTGGAGCTGTCGAGCCTTACCGCCATTCCGCAGAGCGAGCGCACCATCGTTACCGAGGCTGCAGCGCGCCAAAAAGAGCTGGAAGAAGCCGGCAAAGAGCTAGACAAGACGCGCGCCGAGATGACGCAGGCCAAAAAAGACATGGAGCGCGTGCAGGAGCACCTAAAAGCGCTGGGCAGTGATAGCAGCACGGCAGGCGCGGCAGGAAACCCGCTGGTAAAACGAATCCTCGACGGTGAAGACAAGCTGCAGGGGCTGCAAAAGAAGCTCGACGGGCTGGAGTCCGAGCAGGGCAAGCGGCGCGATCTGGTGCGCAAGGCGCTGGAAAAGCTGCCGCGTAGCACCGAGAAAAAGTAGTCGTCGATGCAAACTCGCTGCGGCTGGCAGGGGGGCGATGGCGGCTTTTGTAACGCTACCGTTAGCGCCTCCTAGCCCCGCAGCTGTCGTCGAGAAATCCCCGTTCTAAAGCCTGTCGCCCGCGTCCGTTTTTGCTGATTTTCCATCGCCATCTCCGCTATTGAGCCGCGTGCCGCGCTTGCGGTACGTTCCGCGCATAACTTCGGGTCTTTATTAACGGTCCGTGTGCGGAGGTCCCCATGTCCGGTTCTCCTTCCTTCAAGCTGTCGTCGCTGTCGCGTGTTGCGACGCGAGTGGCTTCGGTATTAGGGCTGACCTTTGTCGTCGCGTGCGGCGGCGGTGGCGGCAGCGGTGGTTGTGGTGGTTCAGGTGGCGGGCTCGCCAAGATCAAGGGCGGCTATCCCGTCGATAAGCGGGTGGAAAATGCGATCAGCATTCGCGCCGCCAAGCCGCTGTTTGACTTCTTGGAGGCCAACGCCAAGACCCTGCTCGGACCGCTCTTGCCGGCGGGCGGCATTCCGGTGCCCTCGACGTGTACCGGCGATACGCAGATCTGCTGCGGCCAGATGTGTACGGTTGGCTTTGACTTTCAGAGCCTGAAGTTTGACCCGCAGCCGCCGCAAAAGACCCAGGTCACCCTGCGCGCCAAGCTGAAGACCAGCACCGACTTTAACGTGAAGGCCAAGGCCGGCATCTTCAACGTCAACTGCAAGCTGGCGCTGGATACCGGCAAGTCCGGCAAGCCCGATATCGGCATTACTTTGGGCCTATTGACCAAAGCCGATATGGCAACCAAGCTGACTACGCTTAATTTTGATACCAATAGCGTTGATATCTTAGACCTAGATAATAACGATATTGATATTAAAGGCGATATCCTGTGCGGCACGATTAACCTGCTGAAAGGCTTGTTTATCGGCCAGCTTAAAGATCAGCTGAAGAAGCAGCTGGCGGGGCCGCTGGATACGGCGCTGTGCCAGAGCTGCACGACCAAGGATGACTGCTCGTCGCTGGCCAACCAGGGCTGCTCGATGGACAAGCGCTGCATGCGCGACAACGTCTGTATGCAGCAGCTGGGCGTCGAGGGACGGATCGACCTAAGCGGTCTGCTCGGGGGCTTTGGCGGCAGTCGCACCGCCGCGATGGATATCTACGCCACTGTCGGTGGTTATGCAGAAGTTGAGACGGCTCCGACGGCTGGTATGTCGCTGGGGATGCTTGGTGGCGCAGTCGCACCGGTGAAGAGTACCTGCGTGCCCACGCGTCCTGCACCGACGCCGCTATCTGCGCTGAAAAAGACCGCTGCGTACGCTGGTAACACCACGCCCAGCGGCAAGCCGTACCACATCGGCGCAGGCATCTCGACGCTGGAACTGGACACCCTGGGTCACGCTTTTTACGAGTCTGGCGGTCTGTGTCTGTCCATTGGCACCAGCCAGGTCGAGCTCCTGTCCTCGGGCCTGCTCGCGGCGCTGATTCCGTCGCTCAATGATCTGACGCGGGGCAGCAACTCGGCGCTGAAGATCGTGATTCGTCCGCAGCAGCCACCGACCTTTGTGCTGGGCAAAGGCACCTTCAAGACCGACGGCATGGGCAAGCGCACCATCGACGATCCGATGATGCATTTATCGGTAAAAGACCTGGCGCTGGACTTTTATGTTTATTCAGATGACCGCTTTGTCCGCTTTATGCGCCAAACCGCTGATCTGGATTTGCCGATTAGCTTAGACGTCGATGCGATGAATCAAATCGTAC
>JAGNNG010000446.1 GCA_017990795.1 Deltaproteobacteria bacterium | reverse complement strand
TGATTGGGGCTGTCCTGGTTGCTGCGCTGACCGGCGTGGGCTTTGCTGCCGAGCGCCGGTTTCGTCGACGACTGGAAGCAGAGTACGCGTCGCGCCAGCGCGCCGAGCAGCAAGCCCGCATGCGCACGCGCGAGTACAGCAGCCTTAGTGAGCACCTACCGGATCTAATCTGTCGCTACGATCGCGAGCTGCGCTACCTGTACGTAAACCAAGCGTTTGAGCGATTCATGGAGCGGCCCAAAGATCACTACCTGGGCAAGACGCACAAAGAGGCAGGCTTTGAGGCGCCGCTGGCGATTCTGCTCGATAAGCAGCTGCGGGACATTTTGGACGACGGCCAGGCGCGTACCTCCGAGTTTTCCATCGTGGTGCCCACGGGTCAGCGCACCCTGGAAGTGCGACTGCTGCCTGAGCTGTCCGAGGACGGGCTGGTGCAGTCGGTGCTCTCGATTGGTCGCGATGTGACCGAGCGCCGCAAGATGGAGCAAGCCCTGCGCGAGAGCGAGGAGCGGATGCGCCAGCTGGCTTTCGCCGACAGCCTGACAGGTCTGCCGAACCGCTTGCTGTTCATGCAAATGCTCGAGCATGCAATCCAGCACCGACGGAGAAACCAGGACTATAACTTCGCAGTGCTGTTTTTGGATCTGGATCGATTTAAGCAAGTCAACGACACCTACGGCCATGGGGCGGGGGACCTGCTGCTGAAGGTGCTGGCGCAGCGCATTCAAAGCTGCGTGCGTCCCACCGATACCGCGTGTCGCCTGGCCGGTGATGAGTTCGCGCTGCTGGTGACGCCGCTGGCCACGCCGGATGATGCAGTCACCGTCGCCAACCGCGTGCTCGAAGAAGTCAGCGGGGCGGTCATTTTGCCTGGCGTCACAGCCCCGTTTTTGCCTCGGCTGTCGATTGGTGTGGCGCTGGCGGATGGCAATGTCAGCGATGCGAATGGCTACCTGCGGCTCGCTGACGCGGCGATGTACAGCGCCAAGTATCGTGGCGGTGGGCGCGTCGTGGTGCTGCCGCCGGGACCTCGCCCGACCACTGAGTCCAGCAATGAGTTTGCCCAGCTACGAGGCGAGGGACGCATCAATCCTACGACTGGCACCTCCGAGCGTGCGGAGCGCAGCAGCGGGCGCGTCCGAGCCTTGGGTCTGCGCGGCACCCCAAAGTAGCTCCCCAGCTTCGGAGTGGTTCCTAACCTCGTCCGCAGTGCAGGCAGCAGTGCTGCATATTTCGCAGCAGTATTCCTGCTCTGCGCAGCGACTGCTGCACTTGCCTGCGTGCTCAGAGTATTGTTTGCACAAACGTAGGAGCCTTGTCTTATGTCCGACCCCACGCTTCCGACCCCTCCCGTTGCGTCCGATGTGCCCCCCAGGCCGCTTGCTTCGGTCGCTGCTGGTGCCACCGGCAACAATGACGCAGCGCGCGGCGCGCTGGCAATGGTGATGGCGGTCCTGCTGGTGCAGCTTGGCATCAGCGTGCTTAGCTCACTCGCCCGGGCCTACATGATGAGTGGGCTGCACGGTCGCTCTGGCAGCATCAGCGCGACGCTGGCGGTGGTTGGCCCGCTATTTGCCGTCGTCAATCTTGGCTATATGGCGACGCAGGTGGTGATGATTGTAGCGCTCTTGCGGCTAGCGCGTAGCGCACTTACTGCGCAGTCGTCACTAAGGCTGGCAGCGACGCTGGCCGGGGTCAAGCTGGCGGTGTCGATGCTGTCGAGCGTGGCTTCGATGGCAGCGGTGAGGCTCGGGATTGACCATACCCTCCTGGGGGTGATGTATCAGGTGCTCGGCGTTTTCGATATGGTCGTCATTGCCATCGGTAGTGCTCTGCTGCTGGAGTCGCTGCTGCGGCTGCGCGCGCGCCCCGAAGGCAATCCAACTGATGCGACCGCGCGGGCGCTGTTCTGGGGTCTGCTGGTACTGCGCTTTGCCTCGGGCTATTTGCCCTCGTTGTCTAGCTTGCTGGCGCTGGTTGTCGGCGTGGGCTTTACCGGTGTGCTAGAGCAAGCCACTTACTGGATCGGCATGGTGCTAAATGTTGGCTACACCGTGTTCATGGTCGCGATGTGCCGAGCCGCGGCCCTCACGCTAGCGCAAGAGCCGAACCCCGCTACAGCCGCTGCGGCGCAGCCTGACCCGCTCGACAGTACGGCGCGGGCAGCTGGGCTTCGCAACATCTTGTATGGCTCGCTGTGGCTGGCCGGGGGACTGGCGGTGACTCTGCTGACCTACACGACGGCCTCTCGGAGTGGCGGGCGCGACGTGATGGCATACGGAGCCATCGTGGGCGGTGTCATCCAGCTGCTGCGCGGGGTTGTTCAGCTGCTAAGTAGTCGATAGTCCTTCCTTTCCGAATTTCCCTAAAACCTCCTAGATCCCGACCTGCAGTCGCTGCGTTGCAAGTGGCTACATGGAGGAGTCGTGATGTTGCCAGCAGTGTTTGCCTTGCTCTTGGTGCGCTCGGCGGCGGCGATGGATCAGGGGATCTATCCGGAGCTAAATCAAGGTGTAGCCGCTGTGGTTCCGACATGGCAGGTCGCAGCTGGACAGACCTGGCTGCGACTGGACACCAAGCACAAGCTGCTGACGCTGTACCAGGGCGATGCGGCGCTGGCTGCGTATCGACTACAAGACACTGCCGCGGTGCCGATGACGGTGCCGGTGTCCGCGCCAGCCCTGCTGGCACTACTCGCCAGCGACGAAGCCACCGAGCTAAAGTCGCGCATCACCGAGACGACGCAGGTACTGGTGGCTGCGCCGCCTCCGTCAGAGGATCAGGACCATGACGGCATCGTAAACGCGCTCGATGTGCTGTACGGGGCCAAGAAGCTGTGCTTGAACAAAGCGGCTTATGTCTCTAACTACCGCACGCTGAAGTATCCAGGTGGTGATGTGCCGCGAACCGAGGGAG
>JAGNNG010000445.1 GCA_017990795.1 Deltaproteobacteria bacterium | reverse complement strand
GACTCCGCAGGGGGAGTCTTCGCCGCCGCTTCACCAAGCAGCAAGTCCCGAGGTAGCCCCGTTGCCAGTGCGCGCAGACCCAGGAGCCCAGCTCCAAACAGCCCTGTCCATAACAGCTCTCTTCGCGTCGGGTTCATGGTGTTCTCCTACAGTCGCGCAGCCAAGCGCGCGGGCGCATCACCGGAAAGCAGCGTCGTCAGCTTATAGATGACACTGCGCAGCCGCAGAGCACTAATCGTAAGCAGTGGACGTAGCTGTGGGTGGCTCATTCCGCTCCGCATCAGCAATTTCGCACGCACAAGGAATTGTAGTTTTGCATCAGGCTGCTGCAGCGACTCCTAGACTCTTGTGAGCATACCCGCACTACGCACCTTGCCGCGCTAGCTTGTACGCAGCGGCGAGGACTTCGCCCAAAGCCGGGCTCGCGCAGTAAGGGACCCGAGCGCACTGTGCGAACCGTCACAGCCGGTGCTAAGGGGTGTATACGTAGCCGTCTGTACTTCCTTACCTACTTACTTTAGGAGTCCTATCGCCAAGCCAGCAGGCCCGGACCGAAGGCCCCTTAGTCACTGCTTCGCGCTGGAAGTAGTCGCAAGTCCGGCGAAACTAGCACTTGGTAGAGCCAGGGAACCGGTGTTACACAGGCGGCTATGCGCCCTTGGCTGACCCTCGAAAAAGTAAGTACTCCTGCTGGCCCCTTGGAGCTGCGCCAGCGCGGCGACCGCGACTTTCTGATCATGATCGATGGCCGCGTGCTGATGACCAGCGCTGCACACCGCTCGGAAGATGCCCTGGCGCAGCGCGCGTGTGAGGCCCTGGCTGGCAACCTGAAGCCGCGCATCCTGCTGGGCGGACTGGGCATGGGCTTTACGCTGCGTGCGGCCCTCGACCGCTTGCCCCGCGACGCGCGCATCGATCTGGTGGATCTGAACGAGTGCGTCGTCAACTGGTGCAAAGGCCCCCTGCGCGAGCTGTCGCGCAATGCGCTCGCTGACCGTCGCGTAAACGTCATCCTGGGCGATGTCGCCAAGGTCATCGCGCAGGCCCCGCTGGGTCACTACCACGCCATCATCATCGACTTGTACGAAGGTCCGCACGCCGCTGTGAACGGCCCGCGCGACCCGCTTTATGGCATCTCTGCCATCGCTCAGGTACGTCGCGCACTGACGCTAAATGGCATCTTCGCGGTGTGGTCCGAGGAGCCCGACCGACCGTTTGAGGAGCGCCTGGACAAAGGCGGCTTTGCCGTCAAGCGCCTGCGTAGCGGCGAGGGTGGCAGCATCCACGCCGTGTATTTGGCGACGCGACAGCCACGACCTGCGCAGAGCAGCCATGCCCCCCGAAGCAACCGGCCTACAACCCGACGCGCCAGCCAGCGCGCAGCCGAGCCACAGCCCAGTCGCCGCTGACCTATGCCCGCAGTGATGCGGGGTGCCTCAGCTGACGATTCCCCTCGACTTAATACCGACCCTGCCAAGGAGACAAGATCATGCACAAAGCTGTAGTAGCGCCCTGGTTACTTGCCACCGTACTGGTTTCAGCGACGGGAGCAGGCTGCAATCAGCCCACCGGCGGAGAGCCAGGCTCTGCGGGGACCAGAGGCGAAAAAGGCGACAAGGGCGAGCCAGGCCCCATGGGTCAGACCGGACTTAAAGGCGATAAGGGCGAGCCGGGAGCCGTCGGTGCCACAGGTCCAGCGGGTCCAACCGGAGTACAAGGCCCAGTCGGTCCCAGTGGCGCAACTGGAGCCACCGGAGCCATGGGTTCGATGGGTCCAATGGGCCCCGCAGGTCCAGCAGGAACAGCAGGCGCACGCGGTGAGCAAGGCGTCGCCGGACCGCCCGGGGCCGCAGGTGCCACCGGTCCGGCTGGAGCCGCAGGAATGGCAGGAGCCAAAGGCGCTCCGGGGCCGCAGGGACCTCCCGGACCAACCGGTAGCGGCGCCTACTCCGAGGAGCTTGGCACCTTCGCTGGCTTTACCACCACGACCTATACCGGCTCCATTGGCAGCGGTCGTCACTCGGCCCACGCCGCTTGCAGCACAGCCTTTGCGGGCTCCCACCTATGCCACGCCGCAGAGTACATCCTGTCCAACGCGACCACCGACATCCCCGCTACGGGCGCCTGGCTAGATCCAAGTACCGCCGATGGTACCGGCACCAGCAACACCGGCATGCCCGGCAGCGGACGAAACCTCTTTTCGGGCACCACTTGCAACGCGTGGTCAGATGCAAGCACCAGCTACAACGGCACCTGGGTGACGTCTAGTGGCTCGATGGTAACCTCTGGTTACTGCAACAGCTCGCGAGCGCTGGCCTGCTGTAATACGCCAGTCAAGATCCGCTTTGCTGGCTATACCTCTGCTACCACCAACGGCGGTGCTGGCGGTCGGCCCAAGATGCACGCCCTGTGCGCCACCGAGTTCCCTGGCTCGCACCTGTGCCACGCCAGCGAGTACATCCGCAGCTGCTCCAGCACCAGTGTGCCCAGCACTGGTGCTTGGCTAGATCCCAGCACGGCCAACGGCACCGGCACCAGCAACTCCGGCATGCCCGGCAGCGGACGGAACCTCTTTTCGGGCACCACTTGTAACGCTTGGTCAGACGCCACGACCAGCTACAACGGGACCTGGGTCGCCCCCAATGGCTCGGTTGTAACCTCCGGCTACTGCAATACCACCCGCGCCGTCGCCTGCTGCATCTAGCAACCCGCGCGCAGGCCACCTTTGTGCTGCGCTTCCCGCCCTAAAACTCTTGCGACGTTACAGTCGCTCCTCAGCCGCAAAGTCCTCAGCGTAGCGCTCGAGATCCACACCGTGATCAAGCAGCGGCTGACGCACGCGTGAGCGTGTCACCTTGGCACTCGACAAGATAAACGAGCGGATCACCTGCTCGCGCGTCACCACGCGGGTTGCGGCGG